>NZ_JBFEGN010000012.1:0-66116 GCF_047228825.1 Siminovitchia jepli | reverse complement strand
CATCAGATTACACTCCATTTCCAGTAAATTTTTGGGAATTCAGGAATTTACTCGTTTGGAATACCGAGAGTATATATTCCTTCATAAACCCCTCCATTAAGTATAAAATGCGAATGTCATATAATGATTTTTAAATGATATCCATGGTAGTTATCTTCGATGCCGGTTACATTTTTTCCTTCTACAAAGGATGAAACCGAAAGATTTCTTTTCTTATTCAGTTGAACTGACTATAATAAGCATATATTTTTCCAATAAAGGAGCATCAGTCATGTTGAAAATGCTGTCCACGCAACTGACCGGCATATTTACCAAAATTAAAGAGAAAGAGGAATTCCCATTGGAAGACGGAGCGCGGCTTCTTGCCCAGGCAGTTATCGGGGAAGGTACCATCTATATTAAAGGGTTCGGCGAAATGGAAGGCGTTGCCATGGAAGCGCTCAATGGGCCCGAACCGATGAAAAAAACGAAAAAGCTGGAACAATTATCCCAAATGGCGCACACGGACAGAGTCATCCTTTTCACACGCCGATCAGACGATCAAGATGCGCTTTCCCTTGGGAAAGCACTTACAAAAAAAGGCATTCCATTTGTATCTGTTGCCGGTACGGCCAAAGAGGCAAACGAGTGTTTATCACAATGGGCCGAAATACATATCAATACTCACGTCACCAAGCCGATCCTTCCGGCTGAAGATGGAAGCCGCTTTTGTTTTCCTTCCTTATTTGCCGCTTTGTTTATTTATTACGGTATCAAATTCAACATGGACGAAATGCTGGACGAATATGAATAAAGCTGCCTTCATGATGCAGGCAGCTTTTTTAATCCAGCTAATTTTTTGCGGCTAATGCCGCTTGGATAAAACCGTGGAAGAGTGGCTGCGGCCTGGTTGGACGGGATGTGAACTCCGGATGGAATTGACTTGCGACAAACCATGGATGGTCGGCAATTTCAATGATTTCAACCAATTTTCCGTCAGGGCTGGTTCCCGAGAAAACAAAACCGGCTTTTTCCATCTGCTCCCTGTATGCATTGTTAAATTCATAGCGGTGGCGATGGCGCTCATAGACCAATTCTTCCTGATACATTTCGCGGGCATTTGTACCCTCCTGCAATTTGCACGGATACAATCCGAGCCGGAGCGTTCCGCCCAAATCTGCCAGCATGTCCTGGTCCGGAAGCAAATGAATGACCGGATGTGGGGTAGCCGGATTCATTTCGGATGAGTTTGCCGTTTCAAGCCCTAATACATTCCTCGCATATTCAATGGAGGCCAGCTGCATTCCAAGGCAAATGCCGAAAAACGGAACGTTGTTTTCACGGGCATATTGGATTGCTGCAAGCTTGCCATCGATGCCCCTGTCACCGAATCCGCCCGGAACAAGAATGCCGTCGCAATCTCCAAATGTTTCCGCCGCGTTTTCTTTCGTCACGTGTTCAGCGTTCAGCCATTTGATGTCAATCTCTGCATCAAATGCATATCCCGCATGTTTTAATGCTTCAACGACCGAAATATAGGCATCTTGGAGTTCAACATATTTTCCCACAAGGGCAATTTTTGCCGTTTTGGACAGGTTTTGTACTTTTTCGACAAGGAGTTTCCATTCCGCCATATCCGCTTCGTGGCAAACAATTTTTAAATGGTCACAAACGATTTGGTCCAAATGCTGCTCCTGCAAAGAAAGCGGAACGGAATAAAGAGTGCTCGCATCGCCGGCTTCGATCACCGCTTCTTTTTCGATGTCGCAGAACAAGGCAATTTTGTCCTTCATTTCCTGAGAAATCGGCATTTCTGTGCGCACGACTATGACGTTTGGCTGAATGCCGAGGCTGCGAAGTTCTTTTACACTATGCTGTGTCGGTTTTGTCTTCATTTCACCGGCAGCTTTAATATAAGGAACGAGCGTGCAATGAATATACATGACATTTTCCCGGCCCACATCATTTTTCATTTGCCGGATCGCTTCAAGAAATGGCAAAGATTCAATATCCCCGACTGTACCGCCAATTTCCGTGATGACTACATCTGCACCGGTTTTTTCGGCTGCCCGGAAGATACGGTCTTTAATTTCATTTGTAATATGCGGGATCACCTGGACCGTTCCGCCGTTATAATCCCCCCGGCGCTCTTTTCTGATGACTTCCGAGTAAATTTTTCCTGTCGTAATATTGCTGTATTGATTTAATTTAATATCGATAAACCGCTCATAATGTCCCAAATCCAAATCGGTTTCCGCTCCGTCTTCCGTCACAAAAACCTCTCCGTGCTGGTAAGGACTCATTGTGCCAGGATCCACGTTCAAATAAGGATCAAACTTTTGAATCGTCACATTCAGTCCGCGATTTTTCAAAAGGCGCCCGAGTGAGGCTGCCGTAATCCCTTTGCCAAGCGAGGAAACAACACCGCCTGTTATAAAAATATATTTAGACACAACTTTTCCTCCTTCATCCTTCCATATGTTTCTCCAAGCTGACTAAATAAAAAACGCCCCGCCACAAATTGTACGGGAGCGTTTATATTATGAGTATGTCCTTTTTCAAGGAGCCCAAATAAAATACTACCTATTGGGCGAAGAGAAGTCAAGTTAATTATTCTTCCTCTTCCTCTTCTAAATCGATGTCTTCCTCATCTTCATTTTCGAGGTCATAATCCTCATCTTCCAACAAGTCTTCATCGTCATATTCCGCTTCTTCTTCCTCCCGAAGCGCCTCAAGGCTTTCATCTTCTTCCAAATCTTCCTCTTCAAGGTCCACGTCGTAATCGAGGTCCTCTTCTTCCAAGTCAAGCAGCTCCTCGTCATCTTCAAAGGCCAGTTTTGCTTTCTTTTTCTTCTTCGGTTTGACAGGAGCAATGATTTCTTCATCTGCTTGATCAAACGGATACCACTCTTTAAGTCCCCAGCGATTTTCCCCCAATGCCAAAAAGCTCCCGTCCACATTTAAATCCGTATAAAATTGAAGCATCCGTGAACGCATTTCCTCATCCGAAAGCTGCAGATAGCTGGCAATTTCGGCAACCAATTCCTGAAATGGGAGAGCCTGCTTTTTTTCTTGCAACAAATACTGTGCAATTTCAATTAATGACATTTCTTCCCGCTCTTCCAACGTTAAACTTTGCAAGTTCAATCATCGCACAACCTTTCCCCTATATGTATTTAAAAGGCTCTCTGGGCCTTTGCGGTTGAAAATCCATACTCAACATTATAAACAAATATCTTTCGTTTATGCTACCCTTTTCGTTTTTATTTCTTATTTGCCAATTCACAAAAAGGACGTTTTAGCAGTGAAAATATCTCCCTTTTAAACCACACACACCAAAGAAAAAACATCCAGGCATCAATTGATGCATTGGATGTTACTTACCCGCTTCAGGCGGCTGTTCCTTAGGACCGGTTTCCTCATTATGGAATATGGGGCTTGAAAAGAGTCGGTATCCCAGATAAAACATGACTGCGGAAGCGGCCAGAAACGGAATTGCCCCAAGACGGCTTTGATATAAATAGTAACTGACGGCAATTACAATCAAATAGCCTAACACCTTGATCCCAAATTTCATGCACCCACATCCAGTCATGGAACAGTTTATATATTTATAATTTTATCCTGTTATACATTAAAAATCCAGAAACCCGACTACATATTTCTCCGATACTGGCCACCCACTTCGTACAATGCGTTTGTGATTTGCCCGAGGCTCGCCACTTTCACCGTCTCCATCAGTTCTGCAAAAATGTTGCCGCCCTTAATGGCCGTTTCTTTCAATCGTTTTAGTGCTGCTCCGGCCCGATCTTTATGTTCTTCGTGAAATTGCCGCAAATTTTGAATTTGCGTTTCTTTCTCTTCTTTCGTAGCGCGGGCCAGCTCCATACTATTTAATTCCTCTTCTGACGGCGGGTTTGGATTCAAATACGTGTTCACACCGATAATCGGCAGCTCCCCCGAGTGCTTGAGCATTTCATAATACATCGATTCCTCCTGAATTTTCCCGCGCTGGTATTGCGTCTCCATTGCACCGAGAACGCCGCCGCGGTCGTTCAGCCTTTCGAATTCTTTCAATACGGCTTCCTCCACAAGATCCGTCAGTTCTTCGATGATAAATGAGCCCTGAAGCGGATTTTCATTTTTGGAAAGTCCATGTTCCTTCGTAATGATCATTTGAATGGCCATTGCCCTGCGGACAGATTCCTCCGTCGGCGTTGTGATGGCTTCATCATACGCATTCGTATGAAGGGAATTGCAGTTGTCCTGCAGGGCCATTAATGCCTGAAGTGTTGTCCGGATATCATTGAAGTCAATCTCCTGGGCATGCAGCGATCTGCCGGATGTTTGCACGTGATATTTCAGCTTTTGACTCCGGTCATTCGCTCCATATTTTTCCCGCATGACGACCGCCCAAATCCGCCTGGCCACTCTCCCGATCACCGTATATTCGGGATCAAGGCCATTGGAGAAAAAGAAGGAAAGATTCGGTGCAAAGTCATCAATATGCATGCCGCGGCTCAAATAGTACTCTACATACGTAAAACCGTTTGCAAGCGTAAAGGCGAGCTGGGAAATCGGATTGGCCCCTGCTTCGGCAATATGGTACCCGGAAATCGATACGGAATAGTAATTTCTGACTTTATGGTCGATAAAATATTGCTGAATATCACCCATCATCCGCAGGGCAAATTCAGTCGAGAAGATGCATGTATTTTGCCCCTGGTCTTCTTTTAATATATCGGCTTGAACAGTGCCGCGGACAGTTTGCAATGTCCATGCCTTCACTTCTTCATATTCATCAGGGGTTAATTCTCTCCCTAGTTCCTTTTCTTTTTTTTCAATCTGTTGAGAGATCGCCGTATTCATAAACATAGCCAAAATAATCGGTGCGGGACCGTTAATCGTCATGGAAACAGAAGTAGTGGGAGCACATAAATCAAACCCGTCATACAGCTTCTTCATATCGTCGAGCGTACAAATGCTCACGCCGCTCTCGCCGACTTTTCCATAAATATCCGGGCGGTAATCCGGATCTTCCCCGTATAATGTCACCGAATCAAAAGCAGTGCTTAACCGCTTCGCCGGATCGCCTTTTGATAAATAATGAAAGCGGCGGTTCGTTCTTTCCGGCGTTCCTTCTCCGGCGAACTGGCGTTTCGGATCTTCTCCCTTGCGTTTAAACGGAAACACTCCTGCTGTATAAGGGAAGGAACCGGGTACATTTTCTTTATACACCCATCTTAAAATTTCTCCGTAATCTTCATATTTCGGAAGAACTACCTTCGGAATGGACAGACCGGACAAGCTTGTTACAGTCAGCTCGGTGACAATTTCTTTATCCCGTATTTTCGTGACAAATTTCTCTCCGGCATACGCCTCCTTTTTCTTTTCCCATGAATCAAGGATATCCTTCGATTCCGGTGTCAGCTGCTTTTCCGTTTCTTCTTTTAATTTTTGGAGGGCAGCCAGCGCTTCGTCATTGGTCTCCCGGTCTTTTAAAGCGGCAATCGCTCCTTCTATCTGGAACAGCTTCCGGGCAATACGGACCTGGTTTTTCGCTGCTTTATGGTAACGGCGGACCGTATCGGAAATTTCCCGCAAGTAATGCTGCCTGCTGACCGGAATGATGACGTCTTTCTTTTCCACTTTTTCGGAAACGGAAAAAGACGTCTGCCAACCGGTGCCCATTTTTTCGTTAATTTTCTCAATTAATGCGGCAAATAAAGCATTCGTACCCGGATCATTAAATTGGCTCGCAATCGTCCCGTATACGGGCATCTCTTCCAAATCTTGGTCAAATAACATATGGCTGCGCTGATATTGTTTGCGCACCTGATTCAGTGCATCCTCCGAGCTCTTTTTCTCAAACTTGTTAATAGCGACAAGATCGGCAAAATCGATCATATCAATTTTTTCCAGCTGGGTTGGTGCCCCGAATTCACTCGTCATAACATACATCGATACATCGCTGATTTCGCGAATTTCCGCATCGCCTTGCCCGATCCCGCTCGTTTCAACAATCACAAGGTCCACTCCGGATGCCTTCACAACGTTAATGGCATCTTTAATGGCATGGGACAGTTCGTTCTTCGACCCTCTTGTCGCAAAGCTTCTCATATAGATTCGCGGCGAAAAGATCGCGTTCATGCGAATGCGGTCACCCAAAAGCGCACCGCCGGTTTTTTGTTTGGTCGGGTCCACGGACAGAATGGCGGCCTTTTTCTCAGGAATGTCATGAAGAAACCGGCGAATCAGCTCATCCGTCAATGAACTTTTTCCCGCGCCGCCCGTCCCTGTTATACCAAGAACAGGGACATTTCGGGCCAGCCGTTTTATCTCTGAAAATATTTCTTCGTATGTGCCCGATTCAGGTTCCAGTACCCTATGTTCGGCGATGGAAATCAGTTTGGAGGCCGCCGCCATGTCCCCGGACTGTAATTTTTCAATTTCCTCTGACGGCGTTTCGGCAATCGTCGGGAAATCACATTCTTGCAGCATCAGATTGATCATTCCCTGGAGGCCAAGTTCCCGGCCGTCATCCGGAGAAAAAATCCTGGCGATCCCGTAATCATGCAATTCCTTTATTTCACGGGGAATGATCACACCGCCCCCGCCGCCATATATCCGAATATGGGATGCTCCTTTTTCCTTTAATAAATCATACATATATTTAAAGTATTCGACATGCCCCCCTTGATAGGAAGAGATGGCAATCCCCTGAACATCTTCTTGAATCGCAGCGTGCACGACTTCCTTGGCAGAGCGGTTATGGCCCAAATGAATGACTTCCGCACCGCTTGATTGCAAAATTCTCCGCATAATGTTGATGGAAGCATCATGCCCGTCAAACAAACTGGAGGCCGTGACGAATCGCACATGATTTTTCGGCCTGTATATTTCGGTCACCGTATTCATTGTTCTCCTCCCACTTCCATTCGTTTCTTGAATCCGTTCATTCCCGAAAAAAGCAAATCTGTCTGGAGTTCAATGTACTCATCAATCGAACACGTTTTTTGCAAGGCCCAGCGGCGAAATCCCCACATTTGTCCTTGGACAAAAATATTGTGGGCCAGCAATTGCTGCTGCTCTTTATTGATGTCCAGCTCCCCGTTTTCAACGCAGCGCCGGATCAGCTCCTCAAACATCCCGACCATTTCCAGCTCTTTTTTCAACACATACGCTAGCGCCCCGTTTGTTAACGATTTTGCCTCCTGGTACATGACGAGCACTTCATCCTGCATCTCATCCACGATGCGAAAATAATGTTCAATCCCCATTTTCAGGCATTCAAGGGTGCCCGCTTTCAAGTCAATGCTGCAAAACCGCTCCTTCACCTGCTCATATATGCTGTCACAAACGAGAAACAGTACATCTTCCTTCGTCCTGATATATTCATAGAGGGTACCGATGCTAAAACCTGCCGCCTTGGCAATTTCCCTCGTTGTCGTCCTATGAAAACCTTTTTGTTTAAAAAGGGAAACAGCACCGCGGATCATCTGGTTTCTCCTCTTTTCAATCAATTGCTCATCTTTTACGGACGCCTGTATGTTTCTTTTTACGCTCAACTGCCGCTCCACCTTCTTTCCCGCTCTAAAAAATTACTTCGTCACCATTCTGGAAATGACAAGCCTTTGAATTTCTTGTGTTCCTTCGTATATTTGGGTAATTTTTGCATCACGCATATATCGTTCGACCGGATAGTCTTTCGTGTACCCGTAGCCGCCGAAAATTTGCACCGCTTCCGTTGTTACTTTCATGGCCGTGTCCCCGGCCATCAGCTTGGACATGGCCGATTCTTTTCCATAAGGCAATCCTTCGGACTCCAACCAGGCGGCCTGGTAGGTTAATAGACGGGAAGCTTCAATGGCTGTCACCATATCGGCCAACTTGAAAGAGATGGCCTGGTTGTCGGCAATCGGCCTGCCGAATTGCTTCCGCTCCTTGGCATAGGCAAGTGCGGCATCCAAAGCTCCCTGTGCAATGCCGACAGCTTGGGCAGCGATCCCGTTTCTGCCGCCATCCAGCGTCATCATCGCAATTTTGAACCCTTGCCCAACTTCGCCGAGCCGATTTTTCTTGGGAACTTTACAATCTTCAAAGATGATTTCAGTCGTCGGAGAGGAGCGGATCCCGAGCTTTTTTTCCTTTTTGCCGACGGCAAATCCTTCAAAGTCCTTTTCGATGATAAAAGCGGTGGAACTCCGTTTATCGTTCGGATCCGTTAATGCAAATACAACATAAATATCCGCGATGCCGCCGTTCGTAATAAAAATTTTCGAGCCGTTCAGTATATAATAGTCCCCGTCATCGCGCGCCGTTGTTTTCATTGCCCCCGCATCCGAACCCGAGCCCGGCTCCGTCAATCCATAAGCACCTATTTTCGTTCCTTCCGCCATTGGCTTCAAATACGTTTGTTTTTGCTCCTCCGTCCCAAACTTGTAGATCGGCCAGCCCGCCAGCGACGTATGGGCGGAAAGTGTCACGCCAGTAGATGCACAGACACGGGATAATTCTTCCACCGCGATGCAATAAGCCAAATAGTCACTGCCGATCCCGCCATAAGATTCCGGCCAAGGAATACCTGTTAATCCGAGGCCGGCCATTTTTTCAAATATCTCCATATCAAAGCGTTCTTCTTCATCACGTTTCGCGGCTGTCGGTTCCACTTCGTTTACTGCAAAATCACGCACCATTTTCCGAATCATTTCATGCTCTTCGCTCAACTTAAAATTCATCCAAACCACTCCCCTAGTTCAACAAATGTTTACTGATCACCATTTTTTGAATTTCGCTCGTGCCCTCGTATATTTCCGTGACTTTCGCATCCCTGAAATACCTTTCGGCCGGATAGTCTTTCGTATAGCCGTAGCCGCCAAAAATCTGCACAGCCTCGATCGCCGTGTCTACCGCTGTTTTGGATGCGAACAGCTTTGCCATCGATACCTCTTTGACACATGGTTCACCGGATGCGCACATCGCAGCCGCCCTGTATACGAGCAGTCTTGCACTTTCAACATTCGTCGCCATGTCAGCGAGTTTAAAGGCAACCCCTTGCTGTTCGGCGATCTGCTTTCCGAACTGTTTTCTTTCCTTTGCGTATTCGGCTGCGGCTTCCAGCGCCGCTTCCGCGATACCGAGCGCTTGGGCGGCGATGCCGATGCGCCCGATATTTAAGTTGGACAGGGCAACTTTAAAGCCCATCCCCTCATCACCGAGCATATTTTCTGCCGGAACCTTCATGTCGTCAAACGTGATGGCAACCGTCCGGGATCCGTTCAGCCCCATCTTTTTCTCATCCTTTCCGATCACAAGACCCGGCGTGTCTTTGTCGACTATAAATGCCGAAATGCCGCGTTTTCCAAGTGCCGGATCCGTCACGGCGAACACGATATAGATGTCGGCTTCCCCGCCGTTCGTAATAAACACTTTGGATCCGTTGATGATAAATTCATCGCCCTTTCGGACCGCGCTTGTTTTGATGGCGCCCGCATCCGAGCCCGCACCCGGCTCCGTCAGGCAGAAAGCGGCGAGCGCCTGGCCTGCCGCCAGCTTTTCCACATATCTTTCCTTTTGTTCTTCTGTCCCAAATTTCAATATCGGGTTTGTACCGACGGATGTATGGACCGACAAAATGACCCCAACCGTTGCACTTACTTTGGAAAGCTCATGAATGGCGATAATGTAGGAGATAAAATCCATACCCGCGCCGCCGTACTGCTCCGGTACTGTAATGCCCATCAATCCCAGTTCGCCCATTTTATTCAAAATGGCACGCGGAAACTTTCCGGCTTCCATTTCCTCGATTACCGGCGTGATTTCGTTCTTTGCAAACTCGCGAACCATGTCCCTCATCATCAATTGCTCTTCAGTAAATCGAAGGTCCATGCCCTAACCTCCCCTGTTGTCATGTGTTACTCATACATATAAAAACCGCGGCCGGCTTTCTTTCCAAGCCAGCCGGCTTTTACATATTTTCTTAATAATGGGCATGGTCGGTATTTATCATCCCCAAACCCTTCATGAAGCGTTTCCATAATGTACAGGCAGGTGTCAAGCCCGATAAAATCCGCGAGCGTGAGCGGTCCCATCGGATGATTCATGCCGAGTTTCATCACTTCATCAATCGCTTCTTTCGTCGCCACTCCTTCATACAATGTGTAGATCGCTTCATTGATCATCGGCATGAGCACCCTGTTAGAAACAAATCCCGGGAAATCGTTCACTTCCACAGGCACCTTGCTCAACGATTTTGTCATGTTTTCAATCGCCTGGTACACTTCATCTTCCGTGGCAAGCCCGCGAATAATTTCAACGAGTTTCATAACAGGTACGGGATTCATAAAATGCATGCCGATCACTTTTCCGGGCCTCTTTGTTGCAGCAGCAATTTCCGTAATGGGAAGTGATGACGTATTGGATGCCAAAATGGCATGCTCCGGGGCATACTGATCCAGCGTTTCAAAAATGCGTGTCTTAATTTCCATGTTTTCAACGGCTGCTTCGATGGCAATATCTGCCTGTTCTGCATCCTTTAAATCAGTGGAGATGATGAACCGCTCCAAAATGCTCTTTTTCTCGCTTTCTGTCATTCTTTCTTTTTTCACTTGGCGATCCAGGTTTTTCCGGATAACATCAAGTCCTTTTTCCACAATATCTTCCTGTAAATCATTCAGATATACCTGATACCCTGCCTGCGCACATACTTGGGCGATCCCCGAGCCCATTTGTCCTGCTCCCACCACTAATACGTTTCGAATTTCCATCGTTTCTCCTCCCTCAGTTTGATTTCGGAACTTCAATCATGACGGCATCTCCCTGGCCGCCCCCGGAACAAATCGAAGCGATGCCGGTTCCTCCGCCGCGCCGTTTTAATTCGTATGCAAGTGTTAAAATAATCCGGGTGCCGCTTGCGCCGATCGGATGTCCCAGGGCCACCGCGCCGCCGTTAACGTTAATTTTTTCATTGTCCAAGCCGGCAATTTTTCCGCTTGTCAAGGCAACGGCCGCAAATGCTTCATTAATTTCAAACAGGTCGATCTCCTCCGGGGTTTTCCCCGTTTTTTCCAGCAGCTTATTAATGACGAGTCCCGGTGTCTGCGGAAAATGTTGGGATTCGACAGCAATTTCCGCATGGCCGACAATATAGGCGAGCGGTTCTTTTCCTTCCCGTTTTGCCCGTTCTTCGTTCATTACCACAACCGCTGCCGCACCATCATTTACTCCAGGGGCATTCCCTGCCGTAATGGTTCCGTCCTTGTCAAACGCAGGCTTCAATTTGGCGAGTTTCTCAAGCGTTGTATCTTTTCTCGGCGCTTCATCTCTTGCAACGACCACCGGTTCGCCTTTTCGCTGCGGGATCTCAACAGGAACAATTTCCTCGTCAAGCATGCCGTTTTCAATTGCTGCCAGCGCCCGTTTATGGCTCCTGAGCGCCCACTCATCCTGCGCTTCTCTTGTTATGTCAAATTCCTTCGCAGTATGATTTCCGTAGGTTCCCATGTGAACTCCGGCAAACGAGCAGGTCAAACCGTCATGGGTCATCAAATCAACCAATGCGGCGTCGCCCATTTTATAGCCCCACCGTGCTTGGGGAAGGATATAGGGGGCATTCGACATGGACTCCATTCCTCCGGCCACGATCACTTCTTCATCACCCGCCCGGATGATCTGATCAGCCAGCGTAACCGCCCTCATGCCTGATGCACACACTTTATTGATCGTTTCTGTTTTTACTTCCCACGGAATTCCCGCCTTCCTTGCTGCCTGTCTCGATGGAATTTGTCCTTGTCCGCCCTGCAGCACCGTTCCGAGTATGACCTCCTCGACTTCTTCAGGCTTTACACCCGCACGCAGCATGGCTTCCTTAACGGCGATTCCCCCAAGATCCGCTGCCGTCAAGGAACTGAGTGCTCCTCCAAATTTTCCGAATGGCGTGCGTGCTCCCGCAACAATTACTGACCTCGTCATCATTCCCTCTCCTTTATTCGTATTCTGTTAATTTAAGAATATATAAAAGTATAAAGCGCTTCCAGTAAATTGACTGAACGCTCGCTCGGAAAAGGGCCCAAGGGAAGGTGCTTCAGTGGGCTGAAGCACCTTGACCATTAACAAGCCTCTTCTTTCCCTTCCCCGCAGACCGCTTTTTCAAGCAATTCTGCCACATCGTATGTCTTTACGGTATCCTCTACTTCCTTCGCTTTCGTTCCGTCCGACAGCATTGTTAAACAGTACGGACAACCCGAGCTGATGACAGAAGGATCGGTTGCCAGCGCTTGTTCCGTCCTGGCCACGTTGATGCGCTGGCCTGTATCTTCCTCCATCCACATCAATCCGCCGCCGGCGCCGCAGCACATGCCGTTTTCCCGGTTGCGCTCTATTTCCACAAATGTCACTCCGGGGATCGATTTTAAAATTTCACGCGGCGGGTCATACACTTCGTTATATCTTCCCAAATAACACGAATCATGGAAAGTAATTTTTTCATTCACTTCATGAGTTGGTTTTAGCCGGCCCTCTTTTATGAGCCGGGCAAGCAATTCGGTATGATGATATACTTCCGCTTTGAGGCCAAAATCCGGATATTCGTTTTTAAAAATATTGTATGCATGCGGGTCAATCGTGACGATTTTTTGCACATTATTTTTCTCGAATTCTTTTATATTGGCGGCAGCCAATTCCTGGAACAGAAATTCGTTTCCGAGACGGCGCGGCGTATCGCCGGAATTTTTCTCCTTGTTGCCCAGTATGGCAAACTTGACGCCGGCTTCATTCAGCAGTTTGGCAAAAGACAGAGCAATTTTCTGGCTTCTGTTGTCAAAGGCCCCCATTGAGCCGACCCAAAGCAGGTATTCGAATTCCTCCCCTGCTTTCTTCAATTCTTTCACTGTCGGTACGTGTACATCATCGCGGAGTTCACGCCAGTTTTCTTTTTCTTTTCGGTTCAGCCCCCAAGGATTTCCTTGCCGTTCAATGTTTTGCATCGCCCTTTGCGCGTCGGGATTCATTTTTCCCTCCGTTAAAACGAGATAGCGGCGCATATCGATAATGTGGCTTACATGCTTGTTCATGACCGGACACTGGTCTTCACAGTTTCGGCACGTCGTGCATGCCCACAGCTCTTCTTCCGTAATAATGTCTCCAATCATGCTTGGCTCGTAATCCAATGCAGCAGCCGCTTCCCCGGCGCCTTTACCTGCGCCTGCCTTTGCAATTCTGTTTCCAAAAGTATTGGCAAATGCATATGCCGGCACCCAAGGCTGCTTTCTTGTAACGGCTGCCCCATAATTCGTTAAGTGGTCACGCAGCTTAATCATGATGTCCATCGGCGACAGCATTTTCCCTGTGCCTGTTGCCGGACACATGTTTGTACAGCGGCCGCACTCCACGCAGGCATATAGATCGAGCAGTTGAAGATCTGTAAATTCATCAATTTTTCCGACACCGAATGATTCAGCCGACTCATCTTCAAAATCAATCGGTTTCAGCCTGGTTTCGCCGTCAAGCGGTTCCAGGTACACATTTGCGGGACCGGCAATTAAATGGGCATGCTTGGACTGCGGAACATATACCAAAAAGGCCAGTAAGATGAGCAAGTGCACCCACCATGCCGCATAAAAAACAACTGCAGCCGAAAACGGGCTCATCCATCCAAATAAAGCCGCAATGCCTGACGCAACGGGTTCTGTCCATCCAAGGCTTTCACCTTGCCAAATGAGGGCCATGCCGTTTCCCAGAAGGACGGAAAGCATCAGTCCGCCAATAAAAAGCAATACAAGTCCTGCATAAAACCCGCGTTTTAAACGGACAAGCTTTTCAATATAGCGGCGGTAAAATGCCCAGACAACCGCCACCAAAATGACGAGCGTGACAATTTCCTGGAAAAATGTAAATCCGGGATAAAGGGGGCCAAGCGGAAGATGGGAGCCCGGAACGAGCCCTTTCCAAATAAAGTCGATTGCCCCAAATTGCACGAGAATGAATCCGTAAAAAAACATAACATGAATCATGCCGCTTTTTTTATCTTTTAAAAGCTTTTTTTGTCCAAACACGTACGTCCAAATATTTTTGAGCCTGGCCTTGACATCACGATCAAACTCTTCTTTTTTTCCCAGTTTAATAAACTGGATTCGTGTCCTTACAACATAGGCAAACAAATAAATACCGTAAGCGGTTACGAGCAAAAAGGCTATCCAGTTCAACAGCAGCAATCCATCCATATTGGTTTGCGCCCCCTTTTCATCTATTTTCAAACCGGCATTGTTTCGAACGTTATTACTACCATTATATAATGAATGAGCATTCAGTCAAGACGAAAGCGGTTGCGATTTTCGGGAAATTCGTTCTTTTTTTAAGAAAAGCCGCCCGAATCGGACAGCTTTCAGCTTCTTTTCCCCATTCTCCTTCGTATTAAAATGGCGGCGAACACCGGGGCACCGATCAGCGCGGTAATCACCCCAATCGGAAGCTCTGCAGGCTCGATGATGATTCTTGCCACAAGGTCGGCCAGGATCAGGAAAGCGGCGCCCGCCAAAACAGAAAGCGGGAGCAAATGTTTATGATCCGGACCCCATAAAATTCTCACCAGATGCGGAATGACCAGACCGACAAAACCGATTGTCCCCGACACTGCAACAGCGGCACCCGTCAAAACTGAACTGGAAGCCAGGACGGCAATTTTTCTTGAGCCTACATTGACGCCAAGTTGTTTGGCCCGCTCTTCGCCAAAAGCGATCGCATTCAGCTCACGGGCGTTCCAAAACAGAATGCAGCTGCCGATCAGTAAAAACGGCAACATAATTTGAACGAAGCTCCAGCCCCTCATCGAAACACTTCCCAAAAGCCAGCCGATGATTTGGCGCAGCTCCTCTCCGGATAAAGCAATCATTAATGAGATGACGGCACCGAGGAAAGAGCTGAAAATGATCCCCGTCAATATAATCGTTTCCACTTTCATCGTTCTGTCAATGCTTCGCGCAAAAAAAAGCACCAAAATGATTGTAATAAATGCGCAAGCAATACTTAAGAGCGGCAACGTGTACATGCCCGCCAACGGCAGGGATAATTGATAAAAAATCGTAACGACCGCGCCGACAGAAGCGCCCGATGAAACACCAAGCGTATAAGGATCCGCCAGCGGATTGCGCAACAGGCCTTGAAAAGCAGCTCCGGCAATGGCCAAAGATGCTCCCACCAGTCCCGCCAGCACAACACGGGGCAAGCGTATATTCATGACAATATTCATATACATCGGATCAGACTGAACTTCGATCGGCAGCCGGAAAGCTTCACTGCCGATAATGCGGGCAACATCCATGATGGGCACCTTTACGGAACCCGTTGAAATGCCGGCCAGCATTGCAGCAATCAGCAGCCCGGCAGCTGTTATATAAGGAAAAAGCGGCCTATTCTTTGAAAACATCCGGGTAAACAGCCTTCGCAAGCTCCTCTACTCCTTCAGCTAAACGCGGGCCTGGCCGGCTTGTCCCATTGTTCATTCACTTCAATGACCATCTTTTCTTTTACCGCCGTAATATCCTGCCAGCCTTTGCGCGCTACTGTATCATTGTAATTGAGTATGATTACGTCGAGTTTCATGGCGATGATGGCCTCTTCACTCATTTTTGGCCAGCCTTCCTCTTCCATGGCATGTTTCGGTAATCTTTTCAACGAATCCATCCCCATTTCTGTTATAACATGGTAAAAAAACACCCCATGCAGAGGTGTTCATAAAAGACAGATAAGCAACATCCTGTTTATCCGGTCTTCATCTCCCCATCCGCGCAGGTTGATTGGTGAAAATGAATCGGCAGATCTCCTGGCTCATGATCATCGCTTCCCGCCCCTTCCCGTACCGAATTGAACAGTGGTTATTGCAAGGTGCTCAACATTTACAGTGGCGGGACCGCGTTGGATTTGCACCAGCTTCCCCTTTTCAGCCTTTTTTACGGAATGTTCCGAAACTGACGCCGGATTTCGTTAAAAAGCCACCGATTGCCATACCATATCAAGTTATACAAGTATTATACATGAAAAATTTTTGTTTCACAGCTTTTTCCTTTATGAAATGGGAATACTATACAACACATATACACAGACATGAGGGGGATTCTTGTTGAAGTGGCTTGCATGGATTGCTATTATCATGACCGTTCTGTTCGTTTTATGCATGGCCGACTTTTACATTGGCCGATTCATTGCGCGAAAAAGAGGAAAACGGCCAAACTTCCCCTTCAGAAATGGGAACATGCAGCTGCTTGTCCGGGGGGAGGACTTGTTTTCCCATTATTTTGCTGACCTCCTGAAGGCTCAATCCAGCATTCATATCTTATTTTATATTGTAAAAAATGATCCTTTTGGCGATCTTTTTTTTAACATATTGATGAATCAGGCACAAAAAGGGGTCAAAGTCCGCTTGTTGCTTGACTGGTTTGGGTCCAGGACGGTTTCAAAACAGCTCATCCAAAAGGCGAGAAAAAGCGGAATGGATGTGTATTATTGCAACAAACCGGGCTTTCCGTTTTTCTTTTTTACCCTGCAGCGCCGCAATCACCGAAAAATAACAGTCATTGATGGAAAAATCGGTTATGTCGGGGGCTACAATATTGGAAAAGAGTATATTAATCTTGATTCAAGTCTCTCCCCGTGGCGGGATTACCACTTGCGCATTGAAGGAACCGGAGCAGCCGATTTGCAGGACGTCTTTTTGCTGGATTGGAAAAGAGCAACAGGAGAAGAAAACTTCGATGAACAGGCATTATTTCCTCCCCTTTCCGAAGGGCCCGTTACGTACCGCTTTTTCCCGACTGAAGGGATTGGTGCAGAGGAGGAAATCATCAGTCATATTGAAAAGGCTGCAAGCAGTATCTTTATTGGCACCCCTTATTTCATTCCACCGAAAAAAGTGATTGACTCACTAGAAAGAGCTTTGAAAAACAATGTAAAAGTGACAATTCTCGTACCGAGAGTGTCCGACCATCCCATCGTCAAAGAAGCATCTTTTCCCTATCTGCGGAAAATACTCGCCAAAGGAGGCACTATTTACCAATACAAAAAAGGATTTTTCCATGCGAAAGTTCTCTTGTTTGATGATGAGGTTTGTGACATCGGTACGGCCAATTTCGACTATCGAAGCTTATTGCTCAATGATGAAATCAATTGCTTTATATACGACCGGGAGTTTATTGCCCACGTTAAAAAAATAATCGCTGAAGACATCATGCAATCGAAAAAATTAAATGATCGGGATCTTCAATCGGTAAACCTTCGTTTCCGTGTAATAGAATGTATTGGAGGTTTGATAAAAGGGCTGTTGTAAGCCATGTACTGCAGTAAGTAAAGCGCAAACGCCTTGCTCATCGACGTACAGACTGAGCTGAAATGTGGAAGACGGCCGCTTAGGGGCGACAAGCGCTGGAGGGCAATCCAGCAAAGTCGCTCTTTGACTTCGCTGGATTGACCAAAGCGACCTCGAGCTTCTGCCGTCTGCAACTAGACAAAAGTGCCTCCGACGAGCTAGGCACAGAAAAGCTTCTTTTGAAGAAAAATTTCCTTGGCAAGTGATGCTTTCTTTGCTTACGAGAAAAAAAAGGAGCATTTCTGCTCCTCATTTGGTTCACATTTTCTCCGGCGTCGACACTCCAACAAGCGTAAGAGCATTTTTCAATGTAATTTGAACGGCTTTTATCAATGCAAGCCTTGCTCTCGTTTCTTTCGGCCGATCTTCATTCAATACTTTTTCAGCATTATAGTAGCTGTGGAAAGCCGAAGCCAAATCAAAAATGTAATTTGTAATCCGGTGCGGGATGCGCTTGGCTGCTGCTTCCGCCACTTCTTGGGGAAATTCGCCGAGTTTTTTCAGCAGTTCCATAGCCTTTTCACTCGTCAAACTGGAGAAATCGATGTCTTTTTCAACAGAGAATCCTTTCTCCTCGGCTGAACGCAATATGCTGCATATCCGGGCATGTGCATATTGGGCATAATAGACCGGATTGTCATTTGATTCCGCTACAGCCAGATCGAGATCAAAATCCATGTGCGTATCCGCACTTCTCATTGCAAAAAAATAACGGACAGCATCAAGGCCCACTTCTTCAATCAAATCGTTCATCGTCACGGCTTTACCGGACCGCTTGCTCATTTTCACCCTTTCCCCGTTCCGGTACAAATGAACGAGCTGGATAATTTCCACCTCCAGGCGGTCGCGGTCAAATCCCAATGCTTCAATTGCCGCTTTCATCCGGGGAATATAGCCATGGTGGTCTGCCCCCCAAATATTGATCAGCTTATCGAAACCGCGGTTCAATTTATCGAGGTGATAAGCAATATCCGGCGTGATGTACGTATATGTTCCGTCATTTTTAATCAGTACACGGTCTTTATCATCTCCAAAATCTGTTGAACGGAACCAGGTGGCGCCTTCTTTTTCATAGAGATGGCCTTTCTTGCGAAGGAGCTCCAATGTTTCTGCAACCTTTCCGCTTTCATACAAGGATGTTTCCGAAAACCAAACATCAAACGACACCCTGAATTGTTCCAGCACATCCTTCAGTTTGGCCAATTCAAAATCAAGGCCGTACCGGCGGAAAAAAGCGATGCGTTCTTCCTCGCTTTTATGGACAAATTCATCGCCGTACTTTTCCGCCAATTCTTTCCCGATTGCAATGATATCCTGGCCGTGATAGCCGTCTTCAGGCATTTTCTTATCGATTCCAAGCGCCTGAAAATAACGGGCTTCCACCGACAAAGCAAGATTATGTATTTGATTGCCGGCATCATTAATATAATATTCTCTTGAAACGTCATAACCCGCCATGTCTAAAATATTGCAAAGCGAGTCCCCTACTGCTGCACCGCGGGCATGACCAAGATGAAGATCCCCGGTCGGATTCGCTGAAACAAACTCCACCTGGATCTTTTCCCCTTTTCCCGAATTGGAACGGCCGTATTGATGATCTTGTTCCAAAATGGCCGGCACTAAATCCGTTAAGTAGCTGTTATCCATATAAAAATTAATAAAACCTGGTCCCGCGATATCAATTTTCTCGATCGAAGCTTTCGAACCATCGAGATGATCCCGAATTTCCTCGGCAACTTGGCGGGGTGCTTTTTTCGCTATTCTGGCAAGCTGCATCGCCATGTTCGTGGAATAATCCCCGTGTGACTTATCCTTTGGCTTTTCCAAAACCACTTCAGGAATTTGCTCTTCGGCTGCCAAGCCCGCCTTTAAAACGGCAGAGCGAATTTCCTGTTTCAATTTTCCCTGAATCTGCTCAACAACATTCATGTAATTACTTACTCCTCCTTATAATTTATCTCCATATCATATTCACCTGCATGCGCCCCTTGCATAAACAAATCGTACTGCAGTTTTACGGTCCCTTCGCATTTTTCGGTACTTTCTTTGTGGAAAATGCCCCTCGTATTGGTCGATAACAAAAGGCTTCCGAATTCACTCATGTGAGAACCGCTTTTTTGTTCATTCAAACGAAACTTGAGGCGCATGTCTATGACGCCTTTTCTAAAAATAGTGGCCTCATTCCCGTCCACTTTTACGACTGAACGAACTGTCCCTTCTTCTTGGACTTCTTCATATGTTAAATAAATTTTATTATTTTTTTTATAATAATGCCCAAAAACGACCAATTCGTATGTTTCCTCTTCATCTTCAAGCCGAATTTTCGTTACGAGATGGATTTTGACTGGGATTTCTGCTTCAGCCGTCAATGCCATCACTTCCTTTTATGCTTAATATAACCTTTATATTATAGGAAAAACCAGTAGGAAAGTCCATGGAACGAAAGCGATATTTGCCAAGATTTATTTATTTGTGAATTCGTTGTGAAATAAGCTGCTGATATTCCACCCGCCGTTTCAGTTCTGTTTCATAACAATAACACAGCAAAAATAAAAAAACTTCATATGGATGGCCGAAAGTGTGTGATACCCAAAACGGGTATTTTTTTTCCAAAAATCTCCCGGTTCATGAATAAATGCGGCCGTTTTCTCTCATACTGTTGAAAGAAGATTAGTAGAATTTTTGGGGGTGAAAGGGATGGAGGCCATAACAAAGGAAAAAAAATGGAGAACTTTTCGCATTTTTTCTTTTTTATTTATAATGGCGGCAACTGCTGTTGGCACGCTGCTGCTATCTTTTTTCTTATGGCTGAAAATACTTGGGCCCCCTCCACTGTCCATCCCGCAATCCACTTTGTATTACGCAGCGGATGGGTCGATCATCGGGGAAAGCAATAGCGGACAGAAAAGGTATTGGGTTTCACTTGATGAGATTTCTCCCCACGCCGTTGACGCGATGATTGCGATCGAGGACAGGACATTTTATGAACACAGTGGTTTTGACATCAAAAGAATTGGCGGAGCAGTACTTGCCAATATGAAATCCATGGGTAAAGTGCAGGGAGCGAGTACAATTACCCAACAGTATGCCCGAAATTTATTTTTAACGTTGGAGAAAACGTGGACAAGAAAGCTGCTCGAAGCTTTTTACACGATTCGGCTGGAGTTTCATTATAGCAAAGATGAAATTCTTGAGGGTTATTTTAATACCATTTCGTACGGACATGGCGCTTACGGAATTGAAGCTGCCAGCCAATTTTATTTCGGAAAGAGCGCGAAGGAGCTTTCTCTGGCCGAAGCCGCCATGCTCGCAGGGATTCCAAAGGGTCCGGGGATTTACTCTCCCCTTGTTTCCCCTGAAAAAGCAAAAGACAGGCAGCTCCTGATTTTAACCGCCATGCAGGAAACAGGGAAAATTTCCGTTTCCGAAAAAGAAACCGCAGCAAGGGAAAGACTTCATTTCATCGGAAAACATCCGCACCACAAAGCCGATTTTGCACCGTATTTTTATGATGTTGTAAAAAAAGAATTGTCTTCAAAGGCAGGATTGGATAATCGCGTCGTTGAACTGGGCGGCCTCAAAGTGTATACGACATTGGATTTACAATATCAGAAGATTGCCGAGGAGGTCGTTCGGGAAACCATATCCGAAAAATCCGAAATACAGGTTGGATTTGCAGCAATGGAGCCAGACACCGGATATGTCAAGGCTCTTGTAGGGGGAAGGGATTATAATGAAAGCCCCTTTAACCGGGCAGTGCAGGCAGTCAGACAACCCGGATCAACGATCAAGCCGATTCTTTATTACGCTGCATTGGAACGCGGATTTACACCGGCCACAATGCTGCGCAGTGAACCAACAACGTTCAGATTGAACGGGGAACATAACGAATATACACCGCATAACTTTAACAATCAATATGCAAATGAAGAAGTAACAATGGCCCAGGCGCTTGCCGTTTCAGACAACGTTTACGCGGTAAAAACCCACATGTTCCTTGGACAAAATGCCCTGATTGAAACAGCCAAAAAAATGGGAATCCAATCCGGCTTAAAAAAGGTCCCTTCCCTTGCACTTGGAACATCGGGGGTTAAGGTGATCGAACTGCTCAATGCATACAGCATGATTGCCAATGGCGGAACAAAGGTTGAACCCGTGTTTATTACGCGGGTGGAAGATTCCCGCGGAAAGGTCATTTACGAAGCACCTGCTTTTAAAGAGAAGGTGTTAAAGCCTGAACTTGCTTTTGTATTAAGCCATATGATGACAGGCATTTTCGATCCGAAACTGAGCGGGTATGCCACTGTTACAGGTGCATCGGTTGTCAATCAGATGTCCCGGGAATATGCCGGAAAGTCCGGTTCAACGAATTCGGACAGCTGGATGGCGGGTTTTACCCCGAAATTGGCATCTGTTGTTTGGACCGGATATGACAAAGGAAAAGAAATGACGTTAACGGAAGACAAATTGTATGCCAAAAATATATGGATTCGTTTCATGGAAGAGGCGCTCGAAGGACAAGATGAAAAGGATCACGCCTTTTCACCGCCGGCCAATACGGTGGCGGTTCCGATTGACCCGGCAAACGGAAAGATCGCCACAAATTCCTGCCCGGTGTTTCGCCTCACATACTTTGTAAAAGGGACGGAGCCAACAGAATATTGTACAGTCCACATGCATGATGAACCTTTGGAGGCGCCGGACCGGAAAAAAGAAAAGAAAAAACGGTGGTGGGAAAAAATATTTTGAATAAAAATGGCATCCCGGCTGTAGCAGGGATGCCGTTTCTATGCAAATTGGCTTTTATACAAATCCGCATAGAAGCCGTTTTGTTCCATCAGTAATTCATGCGCTCCTTTTTCAATAATGTCCCCCTCGTTCATAACGAGGATCACATCGGCGTCACGGATCGTCGACAGCCTGTGGGCGATGACGAAGCTTGTGCGGCCTGACATCAGCTTATTCATCGCCCGCTGAATATTCATTTCGGTCCTTGTGTCAACACTGCTTGTTGCCTCATCCAAAATCATCATTTTCGGGTCAGCCAAAATCGCCCGTGCAATCGTGATTAACTGCCGCTGGCCCTGTGAAATATTTGCCGCATCCTCACCAAGGATCGTATCATATCCATCGGGCAATGTCCGGATAAAGTCATCGGCATACGCACTCTTGGCTGCCCGGATGATCTCCCCCTCCGTTGCACCATCGCGTCCGTAGGCAATATTGTCCCGGATCGTTCCGTTAAAGAGCCATGTATCCTGAAGCACCATGCCAAACAGCGACCTGACCTCCTCCCGTGTAAGGTCGCGGATATTTATGTCATCGATCCATATGTTCCCGCCGTCGAGTTCATAAAATCTCATGAGCAAATTGATAATCGTTGTTTTGCCGGCACCTGTAGGCCCGACGATGGCAATCGTTTGTCCCGGTTGAACTTCCAGACTCAAGTTTTTAATAACCGGTTTCCCTTTTTCATAACCGAAGCGGACATGATCAAATGTAATTTTGCCCTTAATATGTTCGAACGGCACTTTAGAAGGAGCTTCCCCTGCTTCCTCAGGCTCATCCAACAATGTAAAAACCCGCTCGGCAGAGGCCAGCGCCGTTTGAACCATGTTGGCGATCCCGGCAGCCTGTGTAATCGGTTGCGAAAGCTGCTGTGAATATTGAATAAATGCCTGCACATCCCCGATACGGATGCTTCCGTTCAATACGAGAAGACCTCCGCAAATACTCACGAAGACAAATCCCAAGTTCCCGACAAAAGTCATCATCGGCATCATGATTCCGCTAATGAATTGTGCCCGCCAGCCGGACTGATAAAGACGTTCATTCACCTCGTCGAATGTTTTAATGGCTTTTTTCTCATGCCCAAACGCCTTGACCACCTGATGCCCGGAGAACATTTCTTCGATGTGGCCGTTGATATTTCCGAGCTCCACTTGCTGATTGACGAAATGCTTCTGGGAGCGGGACGCAATAAACCTGATAACAAGCGCACTCAATGGAAAAGTGATCAAAATGACCAAAGTCAACGTCGGGCTGATGACAAGCATCATGATGATTGTTCCAATGATACTAATGAAAGACGTGATCATTTGTGATAGTGCTTGTTGAATCGAGTTATTAATATTGTCAATATCATTAATCGCCCGGCTTAAAATATCCCCGTGCGGATGACGGTCATAATAACGAAGCGGCAGGCGGGCGAGTTTATCGTTCACGGCTTTTCTAAGCTCGGCCGTCGTTTTCTGGGAGATTCCCGCCATTAAATATTGCTGTAAATAAGTAAAGAGGGAAGAAACAATGTATAGACTCAACAACAACATAAGCAGCTTCTGTAAAAAAGGAAAATCGATCCCCGTTCCTCCCGTCACACTTGCAAAAATGGAGGATGTCGCATCCCCAAGCAGCTTTGGGGTAACGACACTAAATAATGTAGAAAAAAACGCTGCCACGGTTACGAAAAGCAGCTGAAATTTCCTTGGTTTTAAATGGCCCGCCAATCTCTTGAACGTCTTGTTGAATTCCTTCGGCTTTTCTCCCGGGGCGATTCCATGCCGTGAACCGCCCGGTCCGGGCCGAAAGCCCGGGCGACTGCTTTGTTTACTCATGCGCCTTCCTCCCCGGCCTGCTGGGAAAATACAATTTCCTGATAAATTTGATTTTCTGCCAGCAGTTCTTTGTGCGTTCCAATGCCGGCCACTTCCCCTTCATTCAATACGATAATTTGATCTGCATGTATGACCGTATTGACGCGCTGGGCGACAATGACGACACCAGCCTCTTTCGTAATGCCGGAAAGTGCGGTCCGCAATTTTGCATCCGTTTTAAAATCAAGCGCCGAAAAGCTGTCATCAAATAAATAAATGTCGGGCCTTCTGACGATGGCGCGGGCAATGGCGATGCGCTGTTTTTGCCCCCCGGACAAGTTGGCTCCACCCTGGTCCACAAACAGATCCAATCCTTCATTTTTTTCTTCTATAAATTTGGAAGCTTGAGCAATATCCAACGCCTCCCACATCTCCTCTTCAGTTGCATCTTCTTTTCCATAGCGCAAATTTTCAGCCACCGTACCGCTAAACAATATGGCTTTTTGGGGTACATAGCCGATTCTCTTCCTCAATTCTTGCTGGGGGATGTTTCGTACGTCCACCCCGTCAATCGAAACCGTACCCTCTTCAACATCATACATTCTCGGTATGAGTTTAAGAAGCGTCGATTTCCCTGAACCGGTGCTTCCGATGATCGCCGTCGTTTCGCCGGGCTTTACCTCAAATGATATCTTTTTTAACGCCGGCTTTTCGGCTCCTTCGTATCGGAAAGTAACATCGTGAAATTGGATGAACCCGTTCAGAGCACTCCCATTTCCCGGTGTCTCTGGATCCAAAATGTCATTTTCCATACGGAGCACTTCATCGATCCTTTTTAAGGAAGCCTGCGCCCGCGGAATCATGATAAATCCAAAGGAAAGCATGATCAAAGACATTAAAATCATCATGGCGTACTGTAAAAATGCCATCAAATTTCCTACCTGCATGAAGCCCTGGTCAATCCGGACAGCCCCGAACCAGACAATCGCAATACTCGTAAAATTCATAACCATCATCATGACCGGAAAAAGAACAGCCATCATTTTATTCACTTTAATCCCGGTATCGCGGAAATCTTCATTCGCGGCATTAAACCGATTCTTCTCACGGCCAACGTTGTTAAATGCCCGAATGACCCTGACTCCCGTTAAGCTTTGTCTGACAACGAGATTTAATTTGTCTGTTTTTTTCTGTAACGCCGCAAATAGCGGAATGGCTTTTTTGGATATGAAAAAAATCAGGAGCGCCAATATGGGCAGTGAACCGAGAAAAACAACGGAAAGTCCGGGCTCCCTCGCAACCGCCAAAATAATCCCCCCGACGAGCATTAGAGGAGCGCGCGTCATCATGCGCAATACCATGTTAAACACATCTTGAACTTGCTTTACATCGTTTGTCGTCCTCGTAATCAAAGATGCTGTTCCGATTTTATCAAATGTCTGCACGGAAAAGTTTTCAACGGTGACAAACAAATCACGCCTGACATCTCTGGCAAAACCGAGGGCGGTCCGGGAGGCAAAAAACGAAACCCCCGTCATGAGCAAGACGGCTGCCAATGCGCAAACGATCATGAGTCCGCCAATTTTTAAGATATAAGGAATATCACCTCTGACAATGCCAATATCGACGACGTTGGCCATGAGCGTCGGCAGCAGCAGCTCCAGCATAATGGCTCCAAGCGTAAGGAACACGACACAGGCAATTTGTATATAATACTTTTTTATATGAACAAGCATGGTAATCACATCCCATTCCTGTTTAGATGATGTGGCCAGGTAAATATACTTTTCTAGTTTATAATGAAAAAGATTGAGAATCAAAGCATTGATTGGAGTGAAAAAGATTTATTTCACTTTTGACGGAAAATGCGAAAGAGGCCGCGGGACCGGTATAAGGATGTATTCTGCGGTGAGGGACCCAAATTTCATTGGCTCTTGAACTTGAACAGGAAGAAATCGAAACGATTTCTCATCGGCCTGGCGAAAAAGGCCGCGTTGCAAAGGAGCTGCAAGACACTTTTTGGGGTGCAAATATCCAAAAGCAAAAGACCCATTCGGTGTCATTTGGGATATCGATTACACGAGGGTTTAAATAAAAAAGCGCTTGGGGTATGCTGCCCCAAGCTGTTTAAGCGCCAGCGCTTTTTATGTCCCAGTTTGCCATGTGCAAACTATCTTTAAGTTTACTTACTTTCCCGTAAATCGGCAAGCTGGTGCCCGGCATTTTTTTTAACTGTCATAGATTGTTCAAAAAGACGCTCGATTGAACGTTCAATTTTCCAATTCTTCTCTTAGCTCATCACTGGAATTGAGCCATATTTTTTCATCATGGTTTTTCAGGAAGTCGGCGAGGACTTTTCTTGATGGCTGATCCATATGGCGGACAATCACCCGCCCTTTCATTGCTTTATCCAAATGATTGACGTGCTCCGGCATTGATTTGTAGCCGCGGCGGGCCGGACGGTTGATCCATAGCTCGCAAGCGGCGACCCCCGCATAATACGGACCCTCATCTTTAATGTCCACGGCGACCCATACGACCCAGTATTTCTTGGCTCCCTCTTCGGGGAATTCGCTCCTGTCCTTCAAATATTTGACGCCGCGTTCCGTTTTGCTGCGCGCGTGCATTGCCTGTTCCTCAATCCAGGCCTCCCCTGCCTCGACATCAATCAAGATGGGCGTAATATTTTCAAGGCTGAGTGAACCGATTCCGAAGCCTTTATGTCCCATGGTAGGATCATTTTTTATGATATTAAACTCGACTTTTCTCTTTTGTTCCATCATAACTCCTCCTTTATACTACCGCAAAAACATCGCAAATACGTTATGTATGCTGTTGATGAAAAAAGGGACGACCGTGTTCAAAATCGGGTGAATCGTATAATACGACAGCGGAGTAATGACTAATATTAAAAATATGAGTGATCCATATTGCTCATACCGCGTCATTTTCGCCCTGGTATCAGGTGAAACAAGATCCTCCACAATACGGTATCCGTCCAGCGGCGGAAGGGGCAGCAAATTAAAAACAAACAACAATACGTTCATCCATATAAACAGGTTGAAAAATTGGGTCACAAAAACTGGCAGTTGCGCAGATACTCCCGTTACCATCAATATAAAAAATATGAAAGAGCCGAGAATAGCCAGGGCGAAATTGCTCACCGGCCCCATTAATGAAACAATGATGCCTGCAAGCCGCGGATTTTTAAAATGATAGCGGTTGACAGGAACCGGGCGCGCCCAGCCAAACCCGGCAATAAAAATCAGCAATGTCCCGATCGGATCCAAATGGTGGATTGGATTCAATGTAAGCCTGCCCTGATTTTTCGCCGTCGGGTCTCCAAACTTATATGCAGTATAAGCGTGGGCAAATTCATGTACCGTAAAGGCAATGAGCAGCACCGCCGCCACGATCGGAATTTGTTCCAGCGGAAACCTTAAAAATCTTTCCACATATCCAGCCCCTTTTTTTAGTCTATTGTTCATATTATACAAAATAAACGGGCTTTACTCATTCAATGTGTTTCTTCGCTTGAAAAGCAACCAGTAAAAGGCATACACTTTTAATGAAATGTCATTATTTTCGGGGAGGAAAAAACGATGCCGCTGGTGACCATTAAAATGTTTGAAGGACGGACAGATGAACAGAAAAAAGCGTTGGTGGAAAAAGTAACGGAAGCTGTAGCAGAAACAACAGGCGCTTCTACTGAATCCGTAACCATTGTGATTGAAGAAATGACGAGAAACCATTATGCCGTTGGCGGCAAAAGATTCAGCGACCAATAGCCGGGCTGAAAAAAGACAGTCTTTCCGAATGTTAATTCGGAGACACTGTCTTTTTTAATGATTGTATATAGCTGTATGCTTCGTCAATTTCCTTCATGGAGTAATTTTGCTTGCGTTTCAGTTCGGCAATTTTATCCGCCACTTCATTTTTCGGAAGATGTTCAAAATATAATACGGTAGAAACAAGCTCGAGAAATCGGGCGCTTTGTCCGTTCATATCGGTCAGGCATTCTTCCAAAAGGGGGATATTGACCGATTCGGATTCCAAAAATTCACGGCCCGACGGCGTGATCATATAGCGATATTGGCTGTACCCGCCCTTATCTTCCTTCATTTCTTCAATAAAACCGAAATTGCAAAGCTCTTCAATCCTCAACGTCAATTCTTCGGAATAGGGCCCGTAAAAATGAAACTCAAACTTCTCTTCAAATGGAAAATTCATTTTTTTTGCGATAAAAATCATTTTTTGCAGCTTTTTCCTGCCGACAATTTCACCAGCCGAAGCAAAGACTGTCATTAATTTCAGATGATCATGAAGCATGAATATATTTCAACCCCCGCTGTAAATTTTCCAATTTGTACATCCGTTCCACGGCATCCATTAAAATGTGTGCAGCATAGAAAGGATGCGCCTGGAAATATTATGTTCCCCGGATCTGCTTTGCAGCAAATCTTCAGGAAAATACAATTTATGATCGGTCCGCCTTTTTCCCGAAATCGCCTGGACAATCGCCGATTCTCTTGAAAGTTCGGACAGCTCGCCGTTTGGCATCAGCAAATGAATCGGCAGGCGCTCCTCTTCTTCTCCCGGACGGTAAAAATCATAAGGCAAATCCGATGAGGAATCAACCGCCAAATAATATTCCGGGTCAATGCCCGCTTCCCGAAATAAATCCTCCAATTCACGCAGCACCCTATATTGCCGGGCCGGCTCAAATTCCACGTATTTAAACAGGTTTCTGTTCATAAAACGGTGACATAAATCACATAAAATTCGATCATCCTCTTCTTCCCACATGTGAAAATAATAGAGGATGACGGGTTCGTCCAATTTTAAATAATCGGAGAGCGTCACTTTTTCTTCAAATAAAGATTGAAAGTGCACAGGTTCTTTCTTGAATGGGTATCCCATTTTATATAATGCTTTTACCCTTTGGAGTATTTTTGTTAAAATCACTTCCGCACTCCGGGTCACCGGATGAAAGTAAACTTGCCAATACATTTGATACCGGCTCATGATATAATCTTCCACCGCATGCATGCCGCTCGATTTAAACACGACATGATCCTCATGTGGCCGCATGACGCGCATGATCCTCTGCATGTCAAAGTGGCCGTAGCTCACACCGGTAAAATACGCATCCCTCTGCAAATAATCCATCCGGTCTGCATCTATTTGGCTTGAAATCAAACTCACAACAAGCTTGTCATGATACGTTTTTTGAATGACTTCAGCCACTTGTTGGGGAAAATCGTCGCCGACAGACTTGAGGACATCGTTGACCTCCGTATCCCCGAGGATAATATGTTTTGTAAAATGCTCATGATCAAGGCGAAACACTTTTTCAAATGAATGAGAAAACGGTCCATGGCCAAGATCGTGCAGCAAAGCCGCACAAAGTGACAGCAGGCGCTCATCCGGGTTCCATCCAGGATGCCCTTCAAAAACTTCATCGATAATTTGCCTGACAACTTCATAAACCCCGAGCGAATGGCTAAACCGGCTGTGCTCAGCCCCGTGAAAGGTCAGGTAGGTCGTGCCGAGCTGCTTGATGCGACGCAGCCGCTGAAATTCCCTCGTTCCAATCAGATCCCAGATGAGTTTATCCCTGACGTGTATGTAACCGTGAACAGGATCTTTAAACACTTTTTCCTCGCTTAATTTGATGCTGGAATCCACTATCGGCTCTCCTCTTCCTATCTATCATGTTTTCATTATAGCGGTTTTCAGCACGTAAAGAAAGAACGTTCATCTGGCCGAAGCTGCCGTTTCAATGCATAAGAAAACAAGATTAATTTTCAGCGTCCCATCAAAAACTATCAGCTTTTTTGCCATTTTGGTATAAAAACCATTTTTCTTGTACATCCTTTAACTAACCAAAAAATAGTTCAAAAGGAGTTGGTTAAGATGAAAACACGCCAAGATGCCTGGACAGAAGAAAATGATCTGCTTTTGGCCGAAACGGTTCTTAGGCATGTACGCGAAGGCAGTACCCAGTTAAATGCTTTTGAAGAAGTTGGAGACAAATTAAACCGAACATCTGCAGCCTGCGGATTCCGCTGGAATGCTGTCGTCCGCCAGCAATATGAAAAAGCGCTTGATTTGGCCAAAAAACAGCGAAAACAGCGGCAAAGGCTGTTGGGAAAAGACCAGGGCGGAAAGAAAAAATTATTATACCAGCCGCCGGTTCCATCTTTGGAGGATATCCAAGCCCCGGTTTTGGAGGACGTTAATGGAACAGAAATTGTTGATTCATCAGATTTTGATATGAAGGAAAACCAGGGCGCTACAAAAGAAATTGTCCCGTCCGGAAATGAAATCAATTTAGGCACGGTCATTGCTTATTTACAGCAGCTCCATCATTCGGAATTCAACTCAGAAATATTAAGAAGTGAGAATGAGAGATTAAAAAGGGAATTAACCGATCTAAAAGCTGAAAATAAAGAACTGGCCCAAAAAATAGAAGAACTGGAGAATACATCAGTTACGATGCAGGAAGATTATGAGACATTAATGAAAATCCTGAACCGTGCAAGAAAGCTTGTCCTGTTTGACGAGGAAGAACGCCCGTCCACAACCTTTAAAATGGATCGGAACGGTAATTTGGAGAAACTGGCTGAGTAAGAAAAAAGCCGCCCGGTGCGGCTTTTTCTATTTTTCCATAAATTTTCTGTTTCTGTCCACCATTCGTTCAAAATAATGAGGATACCATTCCAGCTCTTTCCCTTGGAGGCTGCTCATATAAAATTGCCCACCGGTACATTTCACTGCTTCCAATAGCCGCTGAGTGACGTCTGTTACTGTAATCGGTTCATTTAACAATTCGGATAAGGATGCCATGACGCCAGGCTGAACCGCAGGAAACACATATTTCATTGATTCATTGAATTTGGAATGTGTGTAAAACTGCTTTAATAATTCCGCCCGTTTTATTCCGCTTCCAGAAACGCACAAGTACACTTGAACAGCAACGCCTTTTCGAATTCTCCTTTGGGAAATGCCGGCAAATTTTTTTCCACGGATGCTTAAATCGTAGCTCCCGGGGCAATAGGAACCAATGATTTCACGTGCTTCAATCCCGTAGGGATAATCTTGGAACATGATCTTAACAAGCTCCCACATGGCATCATAACCGCGATTAATGTCAATGCCCCGTTCTGTGTCCGGAAATATGAGGGAAATATTCAATACCCCTTCATCAAGCAAAACGGCCAAGCCGCCGGAATTGCGCACGACCCATTTCATATTATTTTCTTCCAAAAACCGGAGCCCTTTTTCAAGCTGCGGAAGCTTCGTATCTTGAATACCCAATACCACTGTATCGGCATGGACCCAAGTGCGGATCACTGCCGGGGAATAACCGCTGCCGACAGACTGGCAAAGCGTATCATCGATCGCGAACGACTCCAATGCGTTAAAATGTGGGGCTATCCCGGATTGATCAATGATCCGCCATTGATCTTGGTATAATAAGGACTTGATTTCTGCCATCAGTTCTCTCCTCTTGTCTCTCTTGATGCCATTATGTTTGTCCCATTGATTGGACAGCTGTTATAATTGCAAGTCGATATACGTCCTCTTCACTGCATCCCCGGGAAAGGTCGTTCACGGGGGCGTTTAATCCTTGGAGGATTGGGCCGACTGCGGCAAAGCCACCCAGCCGTTCCGCAATTTTGTACCCGATGTTCCCTGCCTCCAGACTTGGGAAAATAAAAATGTTTGCATCCCCTTGAATTTCTGAATCGGGCGCTTTTTTGAACGCCACAGCCGGCACGAAAGCCGCATCAAACTGAAATTCGCCGTCAATCACCAGTTCAGGATGCATATTTTTGGCCAGTTGAACGGCCTCCGCCGCTTTAACTGTTTCTTCGGAGTGGGCCGACCCTTTCGTCGAAAAGCTGAGGACAGCCACACGGGGATCTATATCAAACATACGGGCCGTTTTTGCACTTTCCACGGCTATTTCCGCCAGCTCCCGGCCGGTTGGGGCAATATTGATCGCGCAATCGGCAAACATATACTTTTCTTCCTCCCTGACCATGAGAAATATGCCCGAAACCTTGCCGACTCCTTGTTTTGTTTTGATGATCTGAAGAGCGGGCCGGACCGTATCGGCAGTTGAATGCGCAGCCCCACTCACCAAACCATGGGCTTTTTTTAAATAGACGAGCATGGTACCAAAATAGTTTGCATCGAGTAATAGTTCCGAAGCTTCCGATTCCGTCACTTTTCCTTTTCTCCGCTCCACCAATGCTCCGATCATTTCATCCATTCCGACATATTTGTGGGGATCGTATATTTCCATTTCCTCCACAGAAATGTCCAGTTCTCGGGCAAATTTGCCAATTTCTTCAAAATCGCCGATTAATACCGGCGTCAATGCCCCCTCCTTTGCAAGCCGGCCTGCTGCAGCAAGAATCCGCGAGTCCATTGATTCGGGAAAAACAATTTTTCTTTCCCATCCGGCTGCCTTTGTTTTCAACCCATGAAATAATTCCTCCATATTCTTGCCTCCCAAATGTGATCCGAAATCATCACATATTTTACACTTTTTCAAGAAACGCCATTCTTTCCCTATTCCCTTTTTCAATAAGAGTGATGCGAATTTAAGAAACGGATAAACTGTGCTATAGTAATAATGGATTATAAAGTATGGGAGTGATCGTTGTGAGTGAACCGGCGCAAACGTTAGACGGTTGGTACGCGCTGCATGATTTTCGGACAATCGATTGGGCGGCATGGAAATTATTATCCAATGATGCACGGCAAGCCGCCATTCACGAATTCAAGCAGTTCCTTGGAAAACTGGATGATGTGCAAGACCGCAAAGAAGGCAGCCATGCCTTGTATACGATTATAGGGCAAAAGGCAGACTTCATGCTAATGATTTTGCGGCCAACAATGGAAGAATTGAATGATCTTGAAAATGAATTTAATAAACTGACAATTGCGGAGTATACAACACCGGCATATTCCTATTTTTCCGTCGTGGAATTAAGCAGCTATCTTGCCGGAGATTCTGATGAAGATCCATACGAGAATCCATATGTCCGTTCCCGTTTATACCCGATATTGCCCAAAACGAAATATGTTTCGTTTTATCCGATGGACAAGCGCCGGGAAGGCCATGACAACTGGTACATGCTGACAATGGAAGAACGGAAAGACCTTATGTATAGCCACGGATTGATCGGCCGCCAATATGCCGGGAAGGTAAAACAAATCATTACCGGTTCTGTCGGGTTTGATGATTACGAATGGGGAGTTACCCTCTTTTCCGATGATGTACTGCAATTCAAAAAACTTGTATACGAAATGCGCTTCGATGAAGTGAGTGCCCGCTACGGTGAATTCGGTTCGTTTTTTGTTGGACATTTGCTTGAAAGCAACCGGCTCGATCAATTTTTGCATGTAAAATAACCCTTCCCCCCATTTGTAATGAATGGGGGATTTTTTTCGCATGTTCCCCCTCCATTTTACATACATATAAAAGAACATTAAATCCAGAATAACTCATCTTTTGAGGAGGGAATGCTTTGGCGAAAACAAATCAACCGCAAGGGGGAGGTCCTTTCCCGCAAGGTCAGATCCCGCAAGGTCAAATCCCCTATGGCCAACAGCCTTATTATGGAATGATGCCGCCCCAAACGATGCAGCAGCCCATGCATGTTCCGACACCCGTGACAGGGACCAAAGGCGGCGTCAATGTCCCCGGCATGCTTCCAATAGAGGAGTCTTACATTGAAAATATTCTGCGTTTAAACAAAGGAAAACTTGTTGAGGTTCATGCTACATTTGAAAATAACAGGGAATGGAATGCAAAAATTTTCAGGGGACTGATCGAGGCGGCCGGCCGTGATCACCTTATCATCAGCGATCCGGAAACAGGGAAAAGATATTTGATCCCGATGGTGTATATCGATTATGTCACATTTAGCGAACCGATTGAATATGAATATCCTTTTGGGGCAGGCACAGCACGTTACGCACCCAGGTAAAATTAAGATAAGCACAAGCGCCTGTTTATCGTCGTACAGACCGGAGCAACTCCGGCCTTAACAAGCACAAAAACCTCGAATCTGTAAGGATCCGAGGTTTTTAGTCTTATAAATATTTAATTGAAAACAAGATAAGCAAAACCCAGGAGACAAGGAATGCCACCCCGCCAAACGGCGTAATGGCCCCCAGTACTTTTATCCCTGATGTACTGAGGACGTATAGGCTTCCGGAAAACAAAATAATGCCGATGAGCATCAGCCAGCCCGACCATGAAAGCAAGGAACTTGCCCCAACCTTCCCGGAAATGATGCCGATTGCCAGTAAACCAAGGGCATGAAACATTTGATATTGGACGCCCGTTTTCCATATTTCCAAATATTTGGGCTCAAGCTTATTTTCCAATCCATGGGCACCAAATGCCCCGAGTGCAACTGAAAGAAAGGCATTGACTGCTCCCAAAATAACAAATATTTTCATCCGTCTGCTCTCCCATCACTTAAAAATCAAAAATCGATTCCCCATTGGCTTCTTCATCCTTCAATATTTTGCCGCCAAGTTCTTTTACAGGACTTGAAGAAACATGATGCTCTTTTTGTTCTTTGCCGCCTCCTTGGCCACCCGCTTCGATGACCAGTTCGGCAAGGGCCTTGACAGCGAACATGCACCCGCGGATTTCTTCTGCGCTTTCCGCTTGTTTAGCCTTTAACAACTCCCGTTCCATTTTATCAATAAATGCGTTATATGTAACGTTCACGGATAATCCCCCTTGTATGGCTCTTACTTACAAGCATAAGGCCATTGAGCCAAAAAATCAAAAACGTTACAAGTTGGGAATCTGCCAATCAATTGGCTCTTCACCCATTTCTTGTAAAAATGCGTTCGTTTTGGTAAATGGGCGGCTTCCGAAAAAACCACGGTTCGCCGACAGAGGGCTCGGATGGGGAGATTGAATGATTTTGTGTTTTTTTGTATCTATCAGGCGCAGCTTCTCTCTTGCGGGCCTCCCCCAAAGAATAAACACGGCTGGTTTTGGGCGTTCATTGATTAACGAAATCACTTTATCCGTAAATATTTCCCAGCCTTTGCCGCGATGAGAGTGGGCCTGTCCCGCTCTTACCGTCAAAACCGTATTCAACAGCAGGATTCCTTCTTTGGCCCACTTTACCAAAAAACCGTTGTTCGGAATAAAGCAGCCCAAGTCATTCTCTAACTCTTTGAATATATTTTGAAGGGATGGGGGGATAGGGACGTCCGGCTTCACCGAAAAACTGAGGCCATGCGCCTGTCCCGGACCGTGGTAAGGATCCTGTCCGAGCAAAACAACTTTTACATCATTGTAAGGAGTATAATGCAAAGCATTGAAAATATCATGCATGGGCGGATAAACATTTTTTTCTCTGTATTCCTTTTTTAAAAACTCCCTCAGATTTAAATAATACGGCTTTTGAAACTCCTCTTCCAAAAGCGGTCCCCAGTCGTTTTTTAAAATTTTCTTCGACACGAAAGTTCCTCCTTTACACACATGCTACCATGCATTTATTCTTGCATATTTTACACTGGAAGAACATTAAAACGCCCATCGATGATGTTTAATGTGAAACTTGTCCGGATATATACATACTAGCGGACCGCTATTGGTCCCCAAAATAGACTTCAAAGGAGGCTTTTCCATGAATACTGTTAAAATATGCGAAAATGGAATACAGGCAAAGGAAGTTATTAACCAGTTAACAGCGGAAGGATATGATAAGGAAAATATATATTTATTTGCACACGGTGAAGAACGGGAAAAGGACTTGACGGAGGCATTGGACACAGGTGAAGTCGGAGTGGCAGAGCAAGGCTTGGTTAATTCTGTAACAAACATTTTCCGTAAAAGAGGCGATGAGCTCCGCTCCGAATTTGAAGCGGTCGGGCTGAGCAAAGCAGAGGCCGAAAAGTATGAAAAAGTGTTGGACGGCGGAGAAATTGTGTTGGTTGCGAAAAAACATTAATATGAAATGGCAAAAAGCGGGTGGAAAAGATCCACCTGCTTTTTTCAGTTTATATTCCCTATATTTCATCATGAACCAATCAATCAAGCACTTGGGCAAAAAGGATGAATGTCAGCGCACCATAATGAAAACTTTCAGCAAGATTGGAAGCTTCTTTTTAAAAAGAATCAGCAAAACGATCGGTGTTCCGACGGCAATCGTCGAACTCGAAACCAAACGGATTCTCCCCCTTCAGCCATTATTTCCATTATCCTACCAGTGAATGATAAATCTTTCTGGCTGTATCAGGATCGCTCGTCCCATGAATAAGCGCGCGGCCGTCGCGGAAAAATACGGCCCTGGTTCCATCCTTGCGGACGGAAACGAGAAAAGGATTTCCGCCTACTTCATACCCCGCTGAACGCCATTGCCTGACGATCTGTTCCAAAGGAAAATCCCCCTGCTCCGCCGGCCTGATTTGTACCGTATCACGGCCGCATAAAACGGCCACTTTCATTTCAAGCTCCGGGTCCAAAAACGGGTATACCGGCCTCTCGCCGCATGAACGGCAGCTGCTTTCCTTCAGTGCATCCGTTTTTAAAGATAAATATTCGTTTTCCCATAGATCGAAGGAAACGTACGTTTTTCTGACGGCATTCATGTTGCCGGATAAAATTTTCAACGCTTCCGCACCTTGATGGGCTGTTACCATTTGTACCGTTGGTGCGATAATGCCGACCGTATCACATGTTTGCCCTTGTAACGGAATTTTTTTCAGCAAACATTGCAGGCACGGCGTAACACCCGGAATAATGGAAAAAGCCATGCCAAAGCTGCCGAGGCAGGATCCGAATAAATAAGGAAGCCGGTATTTTTGTGCCAGATCATTCATTAAAAATCTAGTTTCAAAATTGTCCGTTCCATCTATTAATAGATCCGCACTCTCCACGACATTTTCCAGCAAGGAAGCATCTGCCTGGGCGACGATTGCGGAAATTTGCACGTCTTTATTAATAAGTTGCAGCTTCTCTTTTGCCGCCTCCGCTTTCGGCCATTTTTTCCTTGCATCTTCTTCTATAAACAAATGCTGGCGCTGCAGGTTGCTCATTTCTACATAATCCCTGTCTATCAAGGTCAGCTTCCCGACTCCGGCCCTTGCCAAAAGTTCAGAAGTGTGAGTCCCAAGCGCCCCCACACCGACAATGATGGCGTGTTTTTTGCGAATTTCTTTTTGTCCGGCGGGCCCGATCGGCTTAAAAAGCTCCTGCCGTGAATAACGTCCTGCTGGGTAAGCCATCGCCATCACCCCCCGCTGACAGGAGGAATTAACGCGATTTCGTCCTTTTCACCTATGACCCGTTCGTCTTTGGCAAATTCCTCATTGACCGCAATCATAATGCCGGCCAAACTGCCCAATGACGTTTCTTTTTCCAGGTAAGCGCGCAATTCTTTAACTGTTTTGCCGGCCGCATTGATTTCCATAAAGCTTTTTCCGGCATTTTCCTTTAAATGGGCAAACAACATAACCTTATTCAAGCAAATCACCTTCTTCCGGTTTTCTTGTGACATACTCTTTTGTTCCTTGTTGATTGCCGACCCATTCCTCCCCATCTTCCCAATGCTCTTTTTTCCAAATCGGCACCAGTTCTTTTACCCTTTCAATTGCGTGGCGATTCGCCTCATAGGCTTCGGGCCGATGCGGGGAAGATACGGCAATCGCGATCGCGATGTCGCTAATCTCCAGCCGGCCGATGCGGTGGATCATGGCCACTTCGACAACAGGCCACCTGTCCTTCATTTCATTGACAATTTGTTCCATTTGTTTAAGCGCCATTGACTCATACGCTTCATATTCCAAAAAAAGGGTTTTCCTTCCATGCGTCAGCTCGCGCACTGTTCCGGCAAACATTGTCACCGCTCCTGCTTCCCTTCGAACAACCTTTTGAAAAACATCATTAATATTGATCGGATCCCTCGTAATCTCACACGTCATTTTCCTCACACCCTTTAGCCATCTCGGCAGCTTTTATGTAGTCTTGGCTTGTATTCATATTCCAGACGTCCTTGATGCCTTCGCCCACATCCACATATTCGGCATCAATCCGGTCCAGCATTGATTTCACCGATCTTTTCCCATCCTCTAAAGCCGCTTTCGCCGCTTCGGCAATCCGGGCGTTATAGGCGGCAAAGAGCGGGTGGATCCGTTCAGGATCTGTTGGTATAACAGCGTCCCGGTCATTTTTCTCTAAAATATCAATAAGCTGGCAGCCCAACTTTGCAGAAGCAAACGGCATATCGCAGGCCACAACAAGACACGGTCCTTCCTCTGCTGTATATAAACCTGTATAGATGCCTGCAAGCGGTCCCTGCCCCTTATAGGAAGGAGCATCCTCAAGCAACAGCACATTCAAGTTTTGATAAGGCTCCGCATCGTTGGCAATAACAATGACTTTTTCCGAAACAGGCCGGAATTCAGCAATGATCCGGTCAATGACACGGACCCCGACTATTGGCATAAGCGCTTTATTTTGTCCCATCCGGCTAGATTTGCCCCCGGCTAAAATAATCGTTATCATGCTTCGGCGCCTCCCGAAATTCCATTTACAAAATGGTTGTCATCATTATAACAGAATTGACCTTTTTTTGGGCTTTGCGGCTTTGGGAACACAGCGTTTTCCTGTCAATTTTCTTTCTCCCGAAAGAGGGTATATAATTGGTACAACCTTTTTAATTGGAAGGAGCACGAGATAATGAAAAAAGCTTTGACACTCGCAGGGTCCGATTCCAGCGGAGGAGCCGGCATACAGGCGGATTTAAAAACGTTCCAAGAAAATGATGTGTATGGCATGACCGCACTTGCTTCCATTGTTGCAATGGATCCCGACAACAATTGGAATCATGAAGTTTTCCCCATTGATGCCAAAATCGTTGAAAAGCAATTGAACACCATCCTTTCTGTTGGAATCGATGCAATGAAAACAGGCATGCTTGGTTCAGTGGATATTATCGAGCTTGGCGCCAAGAAAATTGATGAACATGGATTAAAAAATGTCGTCATTGATCCGGTTATGGTCTGTAAAGGCGAAGACGAAGTCCTTCAGCCGGAAAATACAGATGCGATGCGCGAATTGCTCGTTCCCCGCGCCGCCATCGTTACGCCAAACTTGTTTGAAGCATGGCAGCTTGCCCAAACCGGTCCGATCAAAACAATCGATGACATGAAGGAAGCCGCCGCCAAGATATATGAACTTGGTGCCCAGAATGTCATCATTAAAGGGGGAACAGGATTAAATACGAATAAAGCGGTAGACCTGTTCTATAATGGCCAACAATTTATCTTATTGGAAAAAGACAAGCTGCATACAACATACAACCATGGTGCCGGGTGTACATTTGCCGCTGCCATTACAGCAAACTTGGCAAAAGGAAAGTCTGTGGAAGACGCTGTCAAAAGAGCAAAAGAATTTGTGACAGCTGCCATCAAACATGGATGGAAATTAAACGAATATGTCGGTCCGGTCATGCACGGTGCTTTTTATAAATAATGCCCCCCGATTAAAAAGCTTTTTTGCTTGTCCAGTCCCCCACTTACCGGCTATCGCCGCTTAAAGTGAGGGACTTTAGAAGCGATGATGCCGCCCATACTATAACCGAAAAATACAAAAGGCTCTTCCATGAAGGCACGAGGCAGGGCAGCTTCCAGATCTGATCGCCTGCTCCATATTTTCATGAAAAGGCTCGTTCATTTTGCTGCCCCGACCGGCCAACCCGATAGATGCATCTCGACAAAAGCTGGCAACTTCGTGCGCCAGAGAAGGGGGGAAGTGAAACTAATCGCGTTTATTTTTATCTTTGTTGTCTTCTTCGTCGGTCAAAGCATCGCGTATTCCTTCAAGCACCGTTTCGGAGATCGTCTCGGGCAAATTTTCCAACTCTTCCCCTACCTCTTTGACCTCTTTCGGTACATCCTTACCTTTGATAATACCGAAACGGAATTTTTTCTTGCTCATGTTCATTTCCCTCATTTCCCAATCATTGCTTTTATTTTATCATCATTATATGAACGTTCTATCTGTTCTGAGTATATTGCCCAAATCCTATCTTTCGTAATTCCGCCCGTTTTTTAGTAAAATGGGCTTAGTCCGAGGGTGAAGGAGGTCAACGACTTGGAAGAGATCAATGTGCAACAGGTACAGCATATGATTAATCAATTTGCAAGAGAAGCTGTATTCATCCACTTGGAAACGACAAACGGTGCATACGCTTCCCATAAAGATGAATCTTTTTTTTCATCCGGCGCATATATCCGCAATGCCGAAGTATGTTACGAACATGGAAAAATCACAGGCGACGGTCCCTTTAGGGTGGGCTTAAAGCTTCCGATCGGGTGGATTTATGCGGAAGGCTTGACGCATTTTGAAGTAGATGGTCCCGGAAGACTGCTTCTTGCCGGCCATGATTATTCCGGTAAATTGGCCGTTGCCCTGCAAATAAGCAAAACACCTTTTAAATAGATACAAAAAGGAGCTGACGCCAATGGAAAAAGAACGGCACGTCCTCGTTGTGTTCCCGCATCCCGATGATGAAGCCTTCGGCGTATCGGGAACGATTATTAAGCATATTCAAAACGGCACGCCGGTTACTTATGCATGCCTGACACTTGGAGAGATGGCGCGAAACCTGGGAAATCCGCCTTTTGCCACGAGGGAGTCGCTGCCTGAAATCAGAAAAGCGGAGCTTAAAAAGGCTGCCGAAATCATGGGTATTAAAGATCTCAGGCTCATGGGCTACCGGGATAAAACGCTCGAATTTGAAAATGATGAAGAACTGGCAAATATGGTATTTAAGATGATTGAAGAATTAAACCCATCCTTGATTATTTCGTTTTACCCCGGCTATTCCGTACACCCGGATCATGAAGCAACCGCACGGGCTGTTGTCCGGGCCGTTCGACGGCTGCCGAAAGAAAAAAGGCCGAAGCTGCACTGCGTCGCCTTCTCAAACAATCATGAAGAGGAACTCGGAAAAGCCAATATCATTCATGATGTGAGCGATGTTTGGGATCAGAAAGTCGCTGTCTTGAAGGCCCATATCTCACAGACTGCCTGGATGATGGATGAAATGCTCCAGGAGGTTGCTGCAAAAAATCCGGCCTGGGTAAAAAGAATGCTGAACGAACGTTTTTGGACGTACGACTGGGAAAATGACCGGGTATTATAAAAGTCTTCGGGAAAAGTACATTTCCCGCAGGCTTTTCGTTTAAGAGATCGGCATTTCTTTAATGACTTTATAAATCGCTTCGGCCACACCGTCCGCCGTATTTAACCCTGTCACATAGCGGCAGGCTGCTTTTACTTCCTGCTCGGCATTCCCCATGGCCACTGAATGCCCCACCATCCGAAGCATTGATAAGTCGTTGTAGTTGTCCCCCAGCGCCATCGTTTCTTCCAGGGAAATTCCCCTCTTTTCCGCATATCTTTTGAGAGCCGCCCCTTTTTGGGCATCCCTGTGCGTAATTTCGATATTATGGCGTCCTGATGCAGTAACGGTTATTCCCTTTATCCGTTCCAGCCGCTTGCTCAAATCGGCAAGGAGTGATTCATCTTTTGAAAAACCGAAAAACTTGTATGTCACAGTGTCTTCCGCTGCAAAAATGCCGTTATAACTGTCCACGATGCGAATGGCTCTTTTTTCAAACCGCTTTTCCACCCTTTCCCTTAAAGCAGATACTTCAATGGACGGATTTGCCGTACGGTAAATATCCATGATGGCCTGGATTCCTTTTTCAAAACTTGTCGCATACGTTCCCTCGCTCGTATACAGTTCAAAATACACGTCCGCCCTGTGGAGTACGGAAGCAACAGTCTTTGCCGTTTGTTCACCGAGTCCGACCCCATGTTCAATCTTCCCGTTTTCATCGCGGATTTCCGCCCCGTTCAGGCAAATCGCCGGGCAGACAATATTTGTTTTATCCAATACGTAGCGCATATCATGATATGACCTTCCGGTGGCCACAAGAAAATCAATTCCTTTTGCTTGCGCCAGCTTAACCGCTTCCTGGTTGGTCTTACTCACTTCCTGATTGGCATTGAGCAACGTTCCATCCATGTCGGTAGCAATACATTTAATCAATGACATGTCTCCTTCTGTTAAGGGCTTTCCCGCCCTTTTATATTGGCTAGTATTCTATGGGAAAAAAATTAAAAACGCAACAAACCCGCAAGGATTCAGTTCCTTTGTGGATCGCCACGCCGAACCATTCGTTTGGCGACATGCGATTACGATGTTTGTTTCATTTAATATATTATTCTTCTTGGACTGTTAATTGCCCTGCCCCTATTGAGCCGAATGGAGATGCCGGATAATAAAAGCCAGACGGTAACGATCGCTCCGCCGCTGTTTGAAGGTGCTCCGGAAAATTTTTTTAAAAACGGTGGCTGAGGCTGTATAAGGCGCTGGCGGAATTTTTTGGCCACTTTCCGTTTATGCAGGCATGATTGGGCATGGTGACTGTCTCCGGGCCGGAATCCGTAATGTCTGAAGCGTGATCATCAGCCTCGGAATGCCGCTCTTGTAATGAAATCAAACGTTTGTTTGGACTTCATTTTCCAATCAAACGTTTGTTTAATAACCTTTTAATCAAACGATTGATTAAACTGTTTTTTGTTTCTCCAAAAACGCCCTGATCATAAAATAACTGATTTCCTCAGGCAGTAGCTCCTTAATGGGCGTAAGCCTTTCAGTACCTGCTTCCTTTACCGCTTCGTCAATGATTTCTTCATAATTTTCCGGGATGAACGCTTCCCAGTCAACCGGCAGGCCGTCCGCGGGGCATTTTAACAGGTGGGTTTCAATTGTCCGCGCGGAAAGTCCCCTCTCTTTGGCAATTTCCGCAATCTCCATTCCTTTTTTCCACATCTCATACGTAATATGGTGGCTTGGCGTTTGCCCTTGTTTTACAGGCTTTGCTGCCTGAACGTTTTTCAAGTCAAACCGGCCGTCTCTTTCAATGCCATTCTCTTTACAATAACGGACAATTTCTGTAAGGAAAGCCGAGCCGTATGCTTCCAGCTTCTTCTCCCCTACCCCTTTCATTTGGCGCATTTCCTCTCCAGTCATGGGCAGGCGGGCGCTCATTTCTTTTAACGTTGTATCTGAAAAAATAATATAAGGAGGCACCCGTTCCGCAGCGGCAATTTCCCTGCGAAGCTTTCTAAGTACTTCAAATAACTGATCATCTTCCACAACCTGGGAAACGCTCACTTTTTCTTTCCGCTTCACTTGCTGCAGCCCCCGCAATACAGCGGCGGCTTTTTCCGTCAGCATCAACACGGGATAAGTCCCATCTGTTGGCCGCAAATATCCTTCTGCTGTTAAAAAATCGATCAGTTCAACCGTTTCCTTTTGGGTTTTTTCACTCATGATTCCATAGGTGGACAGCTTGTCAAAACCAAAATTCCTGATCTTTTGGTCTGAAGAGCCGGTGAGAACCTTTGCAATCATGGTTTTTCCAAATTTTTCATTCATCCTCCGAATGCATGACAGCACTTTCTGTGCTTCCACCGTGACGTCCATTTGCTCCCTGTCATCCGTACAATTCCCGCATCTTCCGCACTCGGGAGGCGACTCCTCGCCAAAGTAATGCAGTATATATTGCTGCAGACAAGATTCAGTATGGCCATAAGCCATCATTTTTCGCAGCTTGCCATATTCATTTTCTTTCCGCTGCTCGTCCATGTCCGATTGTTCAATCAGGAATGACTGGATATGGCTGTCCTGCGGGGCAAAAAGCAAAATGCAGTCACTGTCTTCCCCGTCGCGGCCTGCCCTCCCGGCTTCCTGGTAATACGCTTCAAGATTGCTTGGAATGTTATAGTGGATGACAAAACGAACATTTGATTTATTAATTCCCATGCCAAATGCATTTGTAGCAACGATGACCTGGATATCATCGAATAAAAACTGTTCCTGATATTGGCTCCGGGTATTTTCAGGCATGCCCGCATGGTATTTTCCTGCCTTTATGCCCTTTAAAACCAATTGGCGGTGCAATCGCTCCACTTCTTTTCTCGTTGCAGCATAAATAATGCCGGCCTGGCCGCTGTTTTTCTTTAAGTAATCCAGCAAAAACAGATCCCTGTCCTGGCCCTTTACGACATGGAAATGAAGATTTTCTCGTGCAAAACCGGTCACAACGACATGGTTATCTTTTATATGGAGCAGTTGGCGAATGTCCTCTCTCACCTGGGGAGTAGCCGTAGCCGTTAAGGCAAGGATGACGGGTTTGGGATGGATGTTGGCAATCAGTTTTTGGATTTTTAAATAGCTTGGCCGAAAATCATGGCCCCACTGAGAGATGCAATGGGCTTCATCGATTGCAATCAGGGATATATGGATTTGCTGTAACAGCCGCAAAAAACTCGGGGCTTCCAAACGTTCCGGCGCAATGTAAATCAACTTAAACTTCCCATGGTATACACCCGAAAGCCGTTCCCTCAAATCCTTATCGGATACACTGCTGTTAATATAGGTTGAGGGAATCCCCAGTTTATCCAACGCATCGACCTGGTCTTTCATTAAGGAAATAAGCGGGGAAATGACCAATGTAACCCCGCGCATCATAAGGGAAGGGATTTGGTAGCAAACGGACTTTCCGCCGCCTGTCGGCATGATGCCGAGTGTATCATTTCCTCCCAATACATTTTGAATGATGACGTCTTGACCCTGGCGGAATTGTTCATAACCAAAATACGACCGCAGCAGGTCATTTGCTTTTTTCAGCAACATAAAAACCTCCCATTGCCAATACATCCATTATACAAAAAAAGAAGGCCTCCAGCCATGATCACGAAGGACTTCTTCCGAGTTGCGCCTTAATTTTATCAAGCATATCCGCTGTCATTTTCGGCAAATCGTATTCTGTTTTAAACCCCCATTCAGCGCGGGCGCACGCATCATCAAGCGAATTCGGCCAGCTTTCGGCAATTTTTTGCCTGATCGGGTCCGGTTTATATTGAATGGAAAAATCGGGAATATGCTTTTTGATTTCCTCCGCAATGTGCTCGGGACCGATGCTCATGGCCGTAATATTATAAGCATTGCGGTGTTTGAGCCGTTCGGGATCCGCCTCCATCAGATGTATGATGGCTTGGAGTGCATCCGGCATATACATCATATCCAGGTATGTGCCTTTCTTAATAAACGATGTATACGTACCTTTTTGTACAGCTTCATAATAGATTTCGACAGCATAGTCCGTCGTTCCGCCGCCAGGGGGAGCCGCATAGGAGATGAGGCCCGGAAACCTCACCCCGCGCGTATCTACCTGGTATTTTTTAAAATAATAATCACATAAAAGTTCACCGGACACCTTGTTGATGCCGTACATCGTCTCCGGCCGCTGGACCGTTGTTTGCGGAGTTTTGGATTTTGGCGTGGAAGGACCGAAAGCGCCAATTGAACTGGGAACAAATAGTTTTAAATTCAATTCCCTGGCAGTTTCAAGTGCATTGATCAAACCGCCCATATTCAAATGCCAAGCCAATAGCGGCTTCGTTTCCGCCACCGCCGATAACATGGCCGCCAAGTGAATGATTGTATCGGCTTTGAAATTTTTTGCTGTTTCCAGCATTTTTTCGCCGTTGGTCACATCCAGTATTTCAAATGGGCCCGAATCAACGGCCTCCCCATTGGATGTGCGGATATCCGTGGCAAGAACATGATCTTTGCCATACTCTTCCCGCAGCTTTATAACAAGTTCCGAACCGATTTGGCCGAATGCGCCAGTCACCAAGATTCTTTTCATTTAAAAATTCCCCCTTGGTTCATGGATAACACCGGCTTAAATAACGCCAAGCTCCTTGCCCACTTTTTCATATACCACAATGGCCCGATCCAGCATTTCTTTCGTGTGTGCCGCTGTTGGCATGTTGCGCACGCGGCCGGTACCTTTCGGTACCGTTGGAAAAACAATGGACTTGGCATATACGCCTTCTTCAAATAAGCGCCGGCTAAATTGTTGTGTTGTTTTTTCCTCCCCGATGATACACGGAGTGATGGGCGTTTCACTTTTGCCTACGTCAAATCCCGATGCCCGTAGTCCTTTTTTCAAATAGCGGGCATTTTCCCAAAGACGCTCGCACAGGTCTGTACTTTCCTTTAATATCTCAATGGCTTTCGTTGCCGCCGCAGCATCCGCGGGCGTAACGGCTGTTGAAAACAAAAACGGCCTGGACCTGACTTTTAACCAATCAATCAATTGTCTTTTTCCGGCAACATAACCGCCCACAACACCGATCGCTTTTGATAGCGTGCCAATTTGGAAATCAATGTCATTTTGCAGGCCGAAGTGCTTAACCGTTCCGGCTCCCTTTCCAAGCACACCTGAACCGTGTGCATCATCCACATACGTAATCAAGTCAAACTCCTTGGCGATTTCCACAATTTCCGAAAGTTTGGCGATGTCGCCATCCATGGAAAAAACACCGTCCGTTATGACCATCACTTTTTCATAATCGCCTGATTCCTTTGCCTCCTTCGCCTTATTTCGCAAATCATCCATATCCGAATGATTGTAGCGGATGATGTTTGCCCGGGAAAGCCTGCATCCGTCAATGATGGAAGCGTGGTTTAGCTCATCCGACAAGATCGCATCATGTTTATCCATGACGGCCGAAATCGCTGCCATATTACAATTAAATCCAGACTGAAAAGAGATGGCAGCCTCTGTTCCTTTAAAATCAGCAATCGTTTCCTCAAGCTTTTCGTGGAGTGTAAGCGTCCCGTTTATCGTCCGGACAGCCCCTGAGCCAACTCCCCACTCCTTAACGGCTGAAATGGCTGCTTCCTTTAAACGTTTGTCCGTCGCCAAGCCGAGATAGTTATTGGAAGAGAGATTGATTTGCTCTTTTCCGGCAATTTTGATGACCGGCCCATTGGGGGTTTCCACCGTGTCAATTTCGTTGTAGAGGCCTTGGTGCCGCAACCCTGTTAAATTAGTTTCCAAAAATTGTTTGAGTGTCTCCGACATCGTTCTCCCTCCTGAATTTCAGGGCAATGCACAATTGTACTCTCCAAAAAGACAAAGTAGATTACCCTTTTGCAATTCCCTGTAATTAACAAGTAAAGTTATTATATATTGTTTTTCTTAAAAGGACAAACAGTTGAAACCGTTCCCAAAAACCAGAAGCCCCTTTTGACTCAAAAGAGGCTTCTAATGTTCTTCCAAATTATTGGCGACGTGTGTTATTTCATGTAAAATATCCGTATAAACTTCAGATAGGCGGGATTCATCAGATTGTTGTTGGTACATCGCGTCCAATTGATCCTCAAAATGTTTGGCCTCGGCTAAAAATTTCTTCCCCTTGTTCATTTGCTCCCGGTATTTGCTTTCCACTTTGGCGATCTCTTCCTTCATTAATTCATCTGTTCCCGGGGCAACAGTCAATTCATACATATCGATTACCTCGTCCCCGGCTTTTGATGGGAAATATTCGTGCGGTGCCGTGCTGTCAAAAACAGCCCAGCCAAGTTCCCTTACAAGCACCATATCCAGGCTTTCGGGATCAAAGCTGCAATGGTATATTTCCATGTCATAACCCCGCTTCTCCGCTTGCGCAGCAATCTTTTTCAGCAGTGTGGACTTCCCCGTTCCTGCCCGGCCTTTTAAAAAGTACCTTTCAGACAGGCCCTCCGTAATATTTTCAACAAAATCAAACGGGCCTAGAGGCGTTGCTGTTCCCAAAAACCGCCTTCTCGTTGTTCCTGTGCACCCTTTTGAATTATTTCCGAATAATCTCATGATCAAGGATTGTGCCACTTGATCCGCTTTTTCAAAATCCATTCTGTCAATATACAACTTTTCCCAATCATCATGGACTCGCAATGCTGCAGCGTAGCTTTCATACGCTTTGGCCAGGGCATGATTCCTGTCTTCAATCATTTTTTCCATTTCACCCCGGCGGACATTTGCCTTATCCATCACATCCAGATCAATTGTTTCCCAACCGTCTCCAATATAATCTTTTCCAACGTTACGCGGCGGGTCTCCATCCACGATACCGAACCCAAGCTCACGGATGATAAAACCTTCTACGGCCTTTGGATCATTTGCCCGGTGGATCGCCTCCAAGGCAAATCCCCTCCCGGCCCATTCATTCAATAGCTGACCGATTAATCGGGATTTTTCAACACTCGATTTCCCGGATAAAATAAATACGCGATCCAGCCCCCGCAAATTGTTGTCGTACAAACTGTAAAAACCCTTCGCGGTATTTCCGCCGGTAAAGTACCGTAATATGTTTGCGCCCACTTTTTCACTCCTTAAACAATAGCTTTTGTATCCTTGCTTCAGCCTATGCACGGAATCGCCAATGTGTACGTCGCATCTTTTATTCGGCCAGATCCAACTCATCAAGCATCTTGTAATATTTTTTTAATTCTTTTTCCAAATCTTCGAGCTGCCTTTCCAGCGGGTGAAGATTCCCTTTTACATACTCCAGCTTTTCCAAGTCATGCTGCAGCCTGACATAATCCGCTTTAATATCGGCAATTTTATATTCAATTTCAGACTTTTTCATTTCTTACCCCTCCCATACTTAGAAAAAAGCACGACAACATCAAAAAACACTCAAAGTACAAACCTATTTTTTCCCGCGCCAATTCCGGCTAAAATCAATACGCAAGCCACTGCCATCAAAGTGATGATCGGCCATGTCCAGGCTTGTGTATGGTCATATTCATAACCTACCAAAATGGGGCCAAAAGCGGACATAAGATAGCCTAAAGATTGCGCCATTCCAGACAAACGGGCTGCATCCATCACATCTTTCGCACGTAAAACGAAGAAAGTTAATGCCAGGCTGAAGCCGGCTCCCTGGGCAATCCCCAAGAATATAATCCAAACGGTCATAATCGCGTGGCCGCCCCCCGCCAAAAGACCGGAAAAAGCGATCAAATAAATGATACCGATCACAAGTACAATACTTTTTTGGTTTTTTAGCTTCCCGGCAATCACCGGGGCGATAAAAGAGGCCGGTAAACCTGCAAACTGAAGGATTGATAACATGAAGCCCGACATTGTACGGTCCAATCCATTGCTATAAGAAATTTCAGGAATCCACGTAATCAAGCTATAAAACAAAAAGGACTGCAACCCCATAAACAAAGTAACTTGCCAGGCAAGCTTGGATCGAAAAATATTCCCATTTGACTGAATGATGCGGATTTTTCCCTTGTCTTCATTTTGCTTGCGGATTTGTGGGAGCCAAACAAAAAACGCAATTCCTGCCAACAAAGCCCAGGCCAATAAAGCTTTTTTCCATCCCCATCCGAGATTTTCCGATAAGGGAACACTCATCCCGGAAGCGAGGGCTGCAAAAATGCCGAGCGACGTCGTATATACTCCCGTCATAAAGCTCGCCTTATCCGGAAATTTCAACTTAACGATACCCGGCAGCAATACATTGGCAATCGCAATTCCGATGCCGATCAAGGCTGTTCCGGCAAAAAGCAGACCGACACCTCCGGATGAACGGATGATGATGCCGGAGGCCAATAACCCTATTCCCAGTAATATGGCGAGCTCATTCCCCAGCTTCTGTCCGATGACAGGGGCAAAAGGAGAAAGTGCAGCAAATGCCAGCAGAGGCAAGGTTGTAAGCATTCCGGCCATCCCGTTGGACATCCCGAGATCAGTACGAATCGAACTGACAAGCGGACCGACGGAAGTGATGGCCGGCCGCAGGTTAAAAGCAATGAATATGATGGCAAACACAAGAAACAGCCTTTGATTTGCAGTTTGTTTCGCTTTTGCGGAAAGATCGTTCATTTTTCTCTACCTCTTTCTATAAAACCGATATTCTGGATAAAACGTGTTTATTTTTATACGATAACAGAGATGGCTCATATTTACATGAGTTTTGACTTTTTAAGTATGAACGGAGGGTCATGATGAAAGCAATCCTTGCAGATGAAAAGACCGGAAAATTAACGATCGGAACCGCCGAAAAGCCCATTATTGCCCCCGATGAACTTCTGGTTAGGGTGAAGGCGACGGCCTTAAACAGGGCAGACTTATTACAAAAACGCGGGCATTATCCTCCTCCTTCCGGTGCATCTTCCATTCTTGGCCTTGAAATGTGCGGAACCGTCGAAGAGATCGGCCCAAAAGCAACGGGCTGGAAAAAGGGAGACCGTGTGTGTGCCCTTCTTCCGGGAGGAGGCTATGCCCAATACACAGCGATCCCGGCAGGAATGGCCATGCCGTTGCCGGATAACTTGTCATTTGAAGAAGGAGCTGCCATTCCAGAGGTCTTTTTAACGGCTTATTTGAATTTGTTTGAAGCAGGAAAGCTGGAGAGCGGACAAACCGTATTGATTCACGCGGGAGCAAGCGGTGTCGGCACTGCCGCCATTCAGCTTGCAAGAGAGGCCGGCGCTCAGATCATTGCCACAGCAGGATCGAAGAAAAAACTTGAGATCTGCCGTTCTTTGGGAGCCGGTACAGTGATTGATTATAAGTCGGGACCCTTTCTTCCGGAGGTGAAAAAAGCGGCGCCTGACGGGGTGAACCTCATCCTGGACTTTGTCGGAGCCCCTTATTGGGAGCAGAATATGGACGCTTTATCCGTCGACGGCCGGCTGGTGCTAATCGGAACGATGGGTGGTTCAAAGGTAAAAGAGGTGAACTTGTTAAAGATTTTGTTTAAACGGATTCATGTAATTGGAACAACACTCAGGTCCCAGCCCGTTGAGAAAAAAGTGGCCCTTACCCGGTCCTTTGCTTCTTTTGCACTAAAGAAGTTTGCCGAAGGCCGCCTAAAACCGGTCATTGATTCGGTTTGGAATTGGGAAGATGTCAATAAAGCGCATGAACGAATGGAAAAAAACAAAAATGCCGGGAAAATTGTATTGAAAGTGGGGGAATAATAGAAACGAAGTACAGCTCGGAGGGAAAAGATATGAAAATCGTTTCTTCTGTTTTCAAGCGTTTTTTTGTCGAACGGTTTCATGATCAATCAGCACAAATGGCTTATTTTTTTATGTTATCCATCTTTCCCTTTCTGATTTTCGTCATTTCCCTGCTCAGTTTTTTACCGGTCCATTCAGCCGATGTCCTGACAGCCATTCAGCAATACGCCCCAAAAGGAAGTTATAAACTGATCGAAAGCAATGTTATGGCCATTTTAAGCCAGCACCGGACAAGGCTGGCTTCGATCAGTTTGCTCGCTGCTTTCTGGGTCTCCTTCATGGCCGTGCAGTCGCTTGTCCGGGCCATGAATGATGCCTACGGGATTAACCGAAAAGAAAGCTTTTTTCTCGTTTTTGGCAAGGATTTATTTCTGACCGCGGTCATGATGGTGACATTAACGATTTCCCTTCTCGTCCCCATCGGAGAGGAAATTGGCCGAATCTTTCTTTCCGCCCATTTGGAGCTCTCCCCCATGTCCTATCACTCATGGATGATCATTAAATGGGGAATTGGTTCTTTATATTTATTTTTGTTCTTTCTGTTCTTTTACAAGCTTGTACCGAGTGACAAGGTTCCGTTCTCTTCAGTTCTTCCAGGGGCGGTTTTTTCAACGATTGCATGGCAGGCCGTATCGGTCGGATTTTCTTATTATGTTGCTTATGTTAATTACTCCTTGCTTTACGGACAGCTCAGCAGCATGGTGGCGCTCATGGTTTGGTTTTATTTAACGGCAGCTGTCCTCCTGACCGGGGGCCTCGTCAATGCCGAATTTATTCATCAATCGTGAATCACTTTCCAATTATTGTTAACCGTTGCGTTTACTGTTTTTCTTTTTAATAAATAGTTGGCAATCAGTTCGGAAACATCCGTTGTAATTTCCTTAATGACCGGTTTGCCTTGATACATAAAATACTGGCCTCCGCCACCGGCGCGGTAGTTGCTCATCACGACATCGTAATGGGCGTCGGGCTTAACAGGCGCACCTTTATAATGAAGCTTGACGACCCGCTCTCCTTCCGGCCGTGAAATATTGATCAAGTACTCGATTCCTTCCCACATGTCATAATTGTAATGCTGCGGCTTTGGAGTCGTAAATGCCGGATTGACTTCAATTTCCCCGCCTTTATATTGTTTAAAATAAGAAGCCGAGCGCTCAAGTGCAGCTTTCATGTCTTTTCCCGTAATGCGTACAACTTTCAGCGTGTTTGGATATATGTAATTTGAGACCACGTCCCTCATCGTGACGTTCTCCGGAAATCCTGGTGATTCGTTGTCAAACAGGGCCGTTGTCGAAATATCGACACCTGCGGCATCCATTTGCACCTTATTAATAAACTCAATTAATGCATGATCCCGCAGCCTGATTTCCATGGCGTTTTTTACGAGCATGTCCCCTTTTATTTTGCCGATCGGCTGGTCAAGCCATTGCTGTGTGATCTGTTCATACACTTTTACCTTTTTCAGTACTGTCTGATCCTCGGGGACACCTTTAACGGGCAATAACTTCGACTGCTTATGTATAACCTTCCATTGCCCATTCCTTTTTTCCAGTTCAATTTCGACTTTTCCAAGAAAAGATCCCAAGCTTCCCGGCTGAAGGACGACAACGCCGTTCACTTTTTTTTCCGCAATTTGCCGATGCTGGTGCCCGGTCAACAGCACATCAATTCCTTCGACTTCCTGGCACAGGCGATAGCCCTGGTTCTCGCGGGTTATTTTTTCAATCGGCTTGCCCGTATCCAAATCGCGCTCGAATCCGCCATGATATGAAACAATGATGACGTCGGCCTTTTCCTTTTCTTTCAGAAACGGCACCCATTTTTTCGCCGTCTCAACCGGATCGTCAAAAGTGAGCCCCCGTATATGCTCCGGTTTTTCCCAATAAGGGACATAAGGCGTCGTCAAACCGAGTACGGCCGCTTTCAATCCATTTGAAAATGTCCTTATTGTGTAAGGCTTTCCAAAATACGGCTTGCCGTCGGCCATGTTTAAAATATTGGCGGACAGCCACGGATACCGGGCCTGGGATACCGCGGCTTTAAGTACTTCCAGGCCGTAATTGAATTCGTGGTTTCCCAAAACGCCCGCATCATACTCAAGTTCATTCAATACAACCACCATCGGATTTGGAAGGCGGTTTTTGGAATCCGAGCGGACATATTGATACGTTAACGGCGTTCCCTGGATCAGATCGCCGTTATCAATTAACAGGACATGGTCATTTTGCCTCCGTTCATCTTGTACAAGGGTGGAAATTTTGCCGAGCCCGACATCTGCATATTCATTCGTTCCATAGTTTATGGGAAAAATATGGCCGTGTACATCGCTTGTTTGCAGGACCACGAGTTTTGTTTTTTCCATGGCTATGATGTCTCCTCAAATTATAAATTAACCATAATATTATAATGGAAAGTTGACAGTGGCAAGAAGCTTGCCTCAAATCACCCAATGGAAAACTGTCGATTATTGCCGGGGAAATAAAAAACTTGCCATTCTTTCACGATTTTTTCCTGTCATTGGTGTAAGATGGAATCAATATATGTTTTGGAGCGATTCAGATGAGGTTAAATCAATCAAATCAATATATTAAAAGAGTTACATTAAAACATGAAAAAATACATTCCATTGACAAATATCCATTTAACCTTCCAGCCGTCAAAAATCTTCAGCAACTTCCTTTTCACCCACAAGTTACCTACTTTGTCGGAGAAAACGGCATGGGGAAATCAACACTGTTAGAAGCCGTCGCCATTGCGGCAGGCTTCAACCCGGAAGGCGGCACATTTCATTTTAACTTTTCAACCCATAACTCCCATTCGGAATTGGAGCAGCATCTTCGGCTGATAAAGGGGGTCCAAAAACCGAAGGACGGGTTTTTTCTGAGAGCAGAGACATTTTATAATTTGGCTACTTATATTGAAGAGCTTGATCAAGAAAGGGGCGGACCCCGCATCATTGATCAGTTCGGGGGTATTTCACTGCATGAACAGTCACACGGCGAGTCTTTTTTTGCCGCCTTCATGAATCGGTTTAGAGGAAACGGCCTATATATATTGGATGAACCGGAAGCGGCATTGTCCCCTTTAAGGCAATTGTCAATGCTGTCACGCATGCATGAACTCGCAGGGCAGTCCTCCCAGTTTATTGTGGCAACTCATTCGCCCATCATCATGGCGTATCCTGATTCTCTTATATATGAATTTACTAATGATGGATTAAGAAAAACAGAATTGGAAAGCACCGGGCACTATTCCATCATGAAACAATTTTTCGAGGATAAAGACCGGTTGCTTTTTCACTTATTTGGTCAATAACTGGTTTTTTTTCGCTTTTTTTCGGATCTGCCCCCCTGTTGACCACTCCTTTATGGCAAACTTCCCCTCATCATTACTTTACGTTCGGACAATGAAAATGTGCCGTTGATTAAATCAGCAAAATAACTGAAAGTAACTGCCGAAATTGCCGGAGCCGCCGTGTATCATCAGCCCGCCCCGATATACCGGCATTGGAAAGATCCCTGGTAACGCCCAAGCCTTTTTGAACATGAAAAAATCGCCGGCGGCATGCAGGAGCAAATGCGGGAAACAACATTCTCCCGCACTTTTTTTGTCTCGTAACTCGGAGCACAAAACCCGACACTTTCTTCTAAACTTTGATCCTTTTCCTTCATTTCCATGATTTCAATCATGTCTAATTATGTTATAATGGAAAGAAAAAAGAAAAGGACAGGAGTATATGATTTTAGGTTTAACGATTATATTAATTCTCGTTCTATTTTTACCGTTTACCGTTCATGCCGTTGAAAAGAACTTGGAAGCCTTTTTATTTATCATGGGGCTGTTGGCTGCCATAATCAGCCAGGTGCTTACAGGCGCTCTTTTTACAAAGGCGTTGGTGGATCCCATACATATTACGTTGGCAGTGCTGATTGCCGGCTTATTATTTAAGTGGTTTCAGACGTCTATTGAAAATGGCATTTTGGGAATGAGCCGGGCCATCCCGTCACGACTTTTCCTCGCTTTGGTTGTTATTATTCTTGGACTCATCTCCAGTATCATTACGGCCATTATTGCTGCAATCGTTTTAGTGGTCATTGTAAGCGTACTCCGTCTTGAAAGAAAATCAGAAATCCGCCTTGTGATATTGGCGTGTTTCTCCATCGGACTTGGGGCTGCTTTAACGCCGATCGGCGAACCGTTATCGACGATTGCCGTAAGCAAATTAAACGCGGACTTTTTCTATTTGATCCGTTTAATTGGCCCTGATGTAATACCGGCTGTCATATTATTTGGCATCCTTGCAGCCGTTATGGTCAACCCAAAAGGAAATGACCAAGGGCTTTCAGCCAAACTGGAATCTGAAAGCTATAAAGAAATTTTTATCAGGGCTTTTAAAGTGTATTTGTTCGTGATGGGACTGACCCTGCTTGGTGCCGGCTTTGAACCGTTTATCGAAAGATATTTACTTGGATTGAGCCCGCAAATTTTATATTGGATTAACATGATTTCCGCTATTTTGGATAATGCCACTTTAGCCGCAGCAGAAATCAGCCCCCAAATGGATGACACGACCTTAATTTCTATCTTGTTGGGTCTTCTCATCAGTGGAGGAATGCTGATTCCCGGAAATATACCGAACATTATTGCCGCCGGCAAGTTAAACATTACAAGCAGCGAGTGGGCACGTTTCGGCGTTCCGGTCGGATTGATTGCAATGGTGTTATACTTTATCGTAATCCTTATGTTCTACGTCTAACAAAAAACTCCCGTTCGGTGGTGACCCCAAAAGTGAGAGTGAAAACCTAACTTTGGGGTGCACTACCTTCGGGAGTTTTTTCTGTTTATTTGAATAAATTGCGGATGGAGTCGACTAATTTTTGGAAGAACTTTGCGACGCTGTCCCAAAACCCTTCATCGCCTACGACTCCCTCCAATTTTTCCTTAATATCTTTCGAAATGTCTTCAAGCTGCTGCTTCACACCGCCAAAATCAATTTCAAGTGACCTCATTTTATCAAACAGGTCAATTAATAACTGACGGTCCTTTTCGCTTAACTCGATGTTCATCTTATTCAATTGCTCTTCAACAATTTGTTCCACATCTTCCCTCGTGGCCGGATTTTGTTCGGCGATCATTTTCTTAATTTCAGTCAGCAGTTCCGTGACTTTTTCATCGTCCATTCCTTCTTTTTCAGCGAGCTCGGTTGCAAGGCTCAATTCTTCGTTCGCCACCTCCATGCGCTCTTTGTCGAGAACTTCGCCTTTTGATTCATATGCTTTATAAATCCCCACAAGTGCGGAGTGCCCGGTTACTTTCACAGGCGAAGCAACGTCTACATTGGCATTTTCGACACCTGCCGTTAACAGGGCATTTGCATACATTTCACTGGTTACTTCCGTAATATTTTCCGGGGTCACTATGGAAACGACAAGCCCATTCCCCTTTTCCTTCAAGGTAATTTTGGCTGAAGAAAACATGCGGGAGTTTGGGTTTCCGTCAATCAAACGCGCCAAATCCTGGGCGGTTACCGTGATTTCGTCGACATTTTCCGGATTGGTCACTTTGAGCAGCTTGCGCACCTCATCCTTTTGCTCCTTCGTTAAAGTTTCCCCATACACCACAATTGGAACGCCCAGCTTCTCATTGATGACATCGTCTGTCTGCGCTCCTGCAATCTTTTGTCCGGAAAAAACAAGTACCGAACAAATCAGACCCAATATGACTGCTTTTCCAATGCGTTTAAACAACATAATTCCCTCCTATTGTTTCGGCGGAAGTTTCTCCAAAAATTGGATGGCTTCCTCCAGCGTTTCAACTGGAACAATTTTCACGTCATAGCCATATTTCCCGGCTTCCTCCAAAACTTCTTTTTCATTTGTATCTCCTGGGGCAATATCTCTCGGACAAAAAAATATATCGATATCCGCTTGATCAACCGCTGCAATTTTTTCACGAATGCCGCCGATTTGGCCCACCCTTCCGTTCTGGTCAATTGTACCTGTACCGGCTATATTATAACCTTTCGTTATATCTTCTTTTTGAAGCTGTTTATAAACTTCCAATGAAAACATGAATCCTGCAGACGGCCCGCCTATATCTCCGGCTTGAATTTTTACATTCCGGGATGTTTCCATTTCCGTATGATCAGAAAGAACGATGCCAAGACCTGCTTTTGTTTCCGAATGGACAAGCGGAATGAGTTCAATGTCCCCGCTTTTCTTTTTTCCGTCCCGTTGAAATGCAACCGTCACAATATCTCCTGCATTTTTTCCTTTTAAATACGAAAGCAAATCAGAGGAATTGCGTACTGGCACATCGTCTACCGAATGAATGATGTCCCCTGCTTCAAGGATCCCTTTTGCCCTGGACTTGTCGTTAACCGTTTGGACGACGACGCCTTTAGCGTGAATCACGACGTCCTCCCCGGCAGCTTGCAAACCTGCAATGATGGCATTTTTCTGGGAGGAATTCATCAAGTATTCAAGCCAGCGGTTGTATTCTTTATCTGTCATGTCCCCTTTTACACTCGTGGAACGTTCCACGGCAGCGTGAGGTGCAAGAAGCCCGTAAGCCAAATAATATATATTGCTGGCCCTCATCGAAAGGACTGTAGTTAAATACAGCTTCCCTTCCGAAGACGGGTTCGCGTTCTCCACCGCTACTTTAGAGCTCAACTCCTCAACGGATCCAGGCTGAAAAATATAATAGGGGGTAGGAATAAATAATGAGACGGTAAGCAAGATGAAAATGCCCATTAGTATTCTTTTTTTTCTGCTGCTTTTCATTGAATGCGTCATTATTTATCCCTTTCTTTCTTAGAAAAAAATCATTCATTTTTATTTTACTTGAAAGCGAACGATTGTATAAAGAAAAAGTGCCCGGTTTTGCTTTCCGTTAAACAAATCAGTCCCCGCCATTCGGTACGTTACCGCGGCGGGGACTGACCCCACAAAGTATGAATCAGCTTGTCTAGTCCGAGAAGAAGCCTTGGCGAGGGCCGGCAATAAAGGGAATCTCCAAGGATATGGACAGATTGATTTTTTACTGCCTTCATCTCTTCCCATCCCGGCCGTTTCATCAGCAAACCGGGATTTACTTTTTCTTCATCAACTCCGACCCACACCATACAAATATGATCCGGATTTCTTTTCCGCACTTCTTCCCAGTCAGATTGTACATTTGCCTCCGGTTCTGTTGCAAAAACGTTATACGCACCGGCAAGCTCGCTTATTTCCGTTAACCAATTCGCTCTACCAGGGGTAAAAACCGGCTTTGGCCACCATTCCCAATAGAGGGAAGGTTTTTCAATTTTCTCATCGGCAAACTTTCTGTAACGGTGGACGCTCTCCCGAAAGGTGCGGGCCTTTTCGGCGCCGGTTTCCTTACAATGGAGCGCTTCTCCGACTGTTTCGATATCTTTTGCGATATCCTCTAAAGAATTCGGATTTAATGTGATATGCGGGATTCCCCTTTTGTTTAGCTCGTAAATATTTTTCTCCATTCCCGGGACACTGAGGGAAGCCAGAACAAGGTCCGGGCCGAGGGACTCGACTTTGTCCATATCGATTGCAAGATCGGGCCCTACCCGCGGCAAATCCGCCACTTCATCCGGCCAATTGGAATAATCATCAACAGCAACCAGCATGTCCGCTTTCCCCAAATACCCGACTACTTCCGTATTGCTTGGGCAGATGGATACAATCCGCATATTATTTTCCCTCTCTGCTTTGCCAATGTTTCATGGGGTCTTTCACATCACCGGCAAGAGGCATATGAATCATTTTGACGGCTCTTTTCTCCCTTGGTAAAGCCAGTTCGTTATATATGTAAACAGATGCACCCATGCCTGCCTTCTTGGCTTCCTCAATGGATCCGCCAAAATAGACCGTTTCGATCCCCGCATAATAAATGGCCGTCATGCACATGGGGCACGGTTCTCCGCTTGCATACATAATCGAGCCGCTTAAATCGTGGGTCTGTAATTGTTCCTGGGCTTTTCGGATGGCCAAAAGCTCGGCATGCCCGCTCACATCAAACTTTTTGTGGAGCTCGTTGACCCCTTCAGCAATCACTTCGCCATTTTTTACAAGAACAGCTCCGAAAGGCGTACCGCCTTCGTCCACATTATGATTCGCCAGCTCCACGGCTTTTTGCATAAATCGATCCATTTTACCCCTCCCGAATTTGTCGAAAATGGACTTTATTTACTCACCGTTCAGCATCAACCTGCCAAGCTCAAGCGGCTCAATATATTGGCCGTTTTTATACGCCCGCATGTTTCCGCCTGAAATTTCGTCAATCAGTGTCATTTTCCCGTTTGCGCCTACCCTGCCAAATTCAAATTTAATGTCGTACAACTCAATTCCTCGTTCACTTAACGCATCTTTTACGATTCCGCCGATTTTTCCCGCAAGTTCCTTCAACTGCCTATATTCTTCGTACGTTAAAATGCCCAGCATGGCCAACGCATCTTCGCTGATGGGGGGATCCTGGCGCTCATCGTCCTTCAGTGTAACTTCAATAAATCCGTCCAGCGGCTGTCCTTCCTCGCAATATGCACCATACCTGCGGTAAAAACTTCCCACAGCCCTGTAGCGGCAAATCACTTCAAGCCCGTTTCCAAATATTTTGGCCGGCTTGACAATCATCGTATTTTCTTGCACATTTGCGCTCACATAATGGGTGGGTATGCCCTTGTCCTCCAAAAGTTCAAAAAAGTATTTTGTCAACCGAAGACCGGTTTGTCCTGCTCCTTCAATTGTCAATCCGACAGTATTGGCCCCGGGGTCAAAAACTCCGTCTTCGCCGGTGACATCATCCTTAAACTGAAGCAAATAGTTCCCGTCTTCAAGCTCATACACATTTTTTGTTTTTCCTTCATACGTCAGTTTCATAAAGGCCCCCCATATGTTGATAAAATTTTACTGAATCTCACCTATTAATATACATCAAATGAATACGTATGTCTCATTGTTTCTACCAATAACCACATTAACGGTAACCGCTCAGTTTTTGGAAAAATCCCTTTAAAAACTGATGAAAAACCAATTCTGTCGGGAGCAATTTTCGGTTTTTGGGGATAATCATTCCAACAGTCCGAGTTACATGCGGTTCAGAAAGAGGAACTTTTGCCGTTGAGCGCGGCAAGCTGTCGACCAGTGTAATTTCAGGGAGCAATGTTACCCCCAATCCCGCGGCAACAAGCCCTTTGATCGCATCAATATCCTTGCCTTCAAAAGAGACCGCCGGCATAAATCCATATTGCCGACATGCATTTTCTACAATGCTCCGCATGATATATTCCTTTGGAGATAAAATAAACGGATCCCCCCGCAATTCATCCAGGTGAATGGACGCTTTGGATGCCAGCGGATGGCCAATATGCAGCAAGGCCACAAGATTTTCAACGAATAAAATCTCACTTTTGACCCTTGTTTCCTTTGTCGGAACCGGTCCCAGCAAAGCCAGATCGACATTTCCCATTACAACGGCATCCACAAGATGGCGATAAGAATCCTGGTAAAGCTGGATTTTTACATTGGGATGGTTTTTTCTAAATGCGGATATCACCGTTGGCAGCAAGTATGCCGCCAAGCTGCTCGGAAAACCGATGCGGACCGTTCCTTTTTCGGGATCAAGACGCTCTTCGATCTCTCTTTGCGCCTGCTCAATCAAGTCCATGGCATGTTCCATTTTCTCAAGAAACATTTGTCCAATTGCCGTCAAGCGAATGTTCCGGCCTTCACGAATGAATAAATCAATTCCAAGCTCCGCCTCCAGGTTGACAATTTGCCTGCTCACAGCCGACTGGGCAACATGCAGCGCCTCGGCCGCTTCTGTCATATGTTCCCTTTTGGCCACTTCTATAAAGTATTGAATTTGTCTCAATTCCACCCTATAAACCCCCTCTCAAACGATTGATCTAATTTTGGCATTAAATTTATCTCATATTCATATTGTATAGATTAATTGTAAAAGATAAAATGAATTGTACCAAGTTTTTAGAACGTGGAAATTTATGAAAATGATTTGAAAATATTGGTGAACGGGAGTGAAAACAATGGCGATGATTATGAAAATGGAAAATCATAAAGTAAAAGCAGCAAAAGCCTACATTGACAATGTATATCACACTGTAAAGGAAAGAAATGCAAACGAGCCGGAATTTTTACAAGCCGTTCAGGAAATATTCCACTCTCTTCTTCCTGTATTCGTCAAACATCCGCAATATATGGAAAATGGTATTCTTGAAAGAATTGTAGAACCGGAGCGCATGATTACATTCCGTGTGCCATGGGTGGACGACCAAGGCAAAGTGAGAGTAAACCGCGGCTTCCGGGTACAATATAACAGTGCATTGGGACCATATAAAGGCGGGTTAAGATTCCATCCTTCCGTCAACGCCAGCATCATCAAATTTTTGGGATTTGAACAAATTTTCAAGAACGCCTTGACAGGTCAGGCGATCGGCGGCGGCAAAGGCGGGGCGGACTTTGACCCGAAAGGCAAATCTGATGCTGAAATCATGCGATTCACACAAAGCTTTATGACAGAGCTCAGCAAATATATCGGATCTGATGTTGACGTTCCGGCCGGCGATATTGGCGTAGGCGCCCGGGAAATCGGCTACATGTTCGGCCAATACCGCAGAATGCGCGGCCACTTTGACGCTGGCGTCCTGACAGGAAAAGGCGTTGGTTACGGCGGAAGCCTTGCACGGACGGAAGCGACCGGATACGGCCTTGTTTATTTTGTGGAAGAAATGCTCAAAGACAAGGGAATGAGCTTCGAAGGAAAAACCGTGGTCGTCTCCGGATCAGGAAACGTATCGATCTATGCGATTGAAAAAGCGCAGCAATTCGGTGCAAAAGTCGTTGCGTGCAGCGATTCAAACGGATACATTTACGATCCTGAAGGCATTTGTCTTGAAACATTAAAGCACTTAAAAGAAGTTGAAAGATCAAGAATTTGCGAATACATTGACGAACGCCCGAATGCCCGATATTTTGAGGGCAGTGAAAATATCTGGACAATTCCTTGCGACATCGCCCTTCCATGTGCAACGCAAAATGAATTGGACAAGAAAGCGGCTGAAACCCTCGTAGAAAATGGAGTAAAAGCGGTCGGAGAAGGGGCAAACATGCCTTGTACGCATGACGCAGCGGAAATCTTCCTTAATAATGAGGTCCTTTATGCACCGGGCAAAGCATCCAACGCCGGCGGCGTGGCTGTATCCGCCCTCGAAATGGCGCAGAACAGCTCAAGAATGCCATGGTCATTCGAAAAGGTAGACAAAGAACTGAAAAACATCATGAGGAACATTTATCAGGACAGCATAAAAGCGGCGGATGAATACGGCATGAACGGCAACCTCGTTGCGGGCGCCAATATCGCCGGATTTATAAAAGTAGCGGACGCGATGCTGTTTCAAGGGATCATCTAAAATGAAAATGCGTAGGGAAAATCGGTTCTCTACGCATTTTTTTTATGGACCGGAAGGACTTTTCCGGGATTCAAAATATTGTTCGGATCCAATAATTGTTTAAAGCCAATCATGACATCCAGGGCTTCCCCGTGCTCTTTTCTTTGAAACTCCATTTTCCCAAGGCCAACCCCGTGCTCCCCGGTACACGTTCCTCCTGAAAGTAATGCTTTGTTTACAATTTGTCGGTTTAATTCTTTCGCTTTGGCGATTTCCCCGGGGGAATTCGGATCAAATAAAATCATGACATGAAAATTTCCGTCTCCCACATGGCCCACGATGCTGCCTTTTAAGCCAAGGGAATCCAACTGGCTGTCCGCAAACGCCACATTATCCGGAAGGGCGGATATCGGAACACAAACATCCGTTGTTAAACTTGCCTGCCCGGGACTGCCATGCCTTAATGCATAATTTAATCCATGGCGCGCCTTCCATAACACTGCCCGCTTGAGAGAGTCCGTTTCAAACAAAAATTCCAGGCAGCCTGCTTCTTCTACAATCCCTTTTACAAAATCGATGTCTTCCTGATTTCCTGCCTGGTTTCCGTGGAATTCAAGAAAAAGTGACGGCGCCTCCGGGTAATCGGTGTCGGAGTATGCGTTGACTGCTTTGATGCTTCTGGAATCGACCAGTTCAATCCGGGCAATCGGAATGCCGGCAGTCAAAATGGCAACAGCCGCATCAACACAGTCCCGTACTGTTTTGAAAAAACAGCGGGCTGCCACGATGTTTTCCGGAATGCCGTGAAGCTTAAGGGCAATTTCCGTAAACACGCCAAGCGTCCCTTCAGATCCGGCAAATAAACCATTTAAGTGATATCCCGATGAAGATTTTTTGGCGAGGCTCCCTGTTTGAATAACGCGCCCGTCGGCAAGCACCGCTTCCAAATTCAAAATTTGATCCCGCATTCCTCCGTAGCGAACCGTCAACGTACCGCTGGCGTTTGTAGCAGCCATGCCGCCAATGGATGCATCCGCACCGGGGTCCACTGAAAAAAACAATCCATATTTTTTAAGTTCTTCATTTAATTGCACGCGCGTTACACCGGGCTGAACGATGGCAACCAAATCTTCCGGCCTTACTTCCACGATTTTATTCATTCGTTCAAAATTGATGGAAATCCCTTTATGAATTGGAATCGCCTGGCCTTCCAAACCGGATCCTGCACCGAACGGCACAACCGGAATACGGTTCTCATTCGCATATTGAACAATTTTGACGACATCTTCTTTTGATTCGGGAAAGACGACAACATCCGGCTCCACCGCTTTATGATCGGACTCATCCTTGCTGTGGTGCAGTAAAAGCGTTTCATTGACAGACGCTTTATCCTTTCCGATTAAAGAACAAATCTCTTCGTATACAGTCATGGCCAAATCCCCCAGCTTTTTAAAAGAATGTGTTTTAAACAATCATATCATATGGGAGGAGCCGCCTTGCGAATTTTTTTCGAGAAAAATCTTAAAGCAAAATGCCCGGATCTGTTAGATGGGTTCACACCTATAAAGGGGGATAGAAACCGCAATCTCCTAAAAAGGGTATTCGGAGAATATTTCGTAAATTCAATCAATTTTATCTATTTATTTACCCGTGTTCTAAGCTAATATTGCTATGACGTTAAGGAGCTTTTGAATATACCTGAATTTTCACATTGTCATATCAATCCATTTATTTATGACTTTTCTAAGGTCATTTTCCTTGGATTTCACATCATTCATATCAATAAATTTCGCTATGGCTCTATCTCCAGTAGCCCACTCCAATAATCCGGTATTATCTACAAACAGAGGTTCCTTATTTGCAGTATTTTTGACCTTAGTTCCACAGTGAAAGACCAGTCGGAAAAAACCTTTTCCATGGAGATTAAAGGTTATTCTATCATCATCATCAACACAGAAACTCGGTGCATTCCATTTGATTTTTTCAGTGATTCTGCTGTTTGTTCCTAAAATAATTTTTCTAACTTCCGCTATTTCCTCTTTAAAGGGGTGGTCAAGGCTGTTCATAAATTTTGCGACCTGTTCGGGACCAGACAATTTCTCCTTTTCACCAGTTTTTTTATTTGATGGCATTTTCTTTTATCCCTCCATATTTTATTACTCCTTACAAAGTACTTTAGTTGGTTATTGCACCCTACGTTCATTTTGCGTATTCCATACGATCATCCGAATACCCTTTATTCCCAGTTATTTTTCATTTCTTGAATTCTCTTTGCCTGTTCTTGAGGGGTCAAGTCTTCAATATGAGTCGCAATCCACCAAATATTACCTGAAACGTCTTTTACTCCTCCGTACCTTTCACCTGCGTGCTTCATATCCGTCGGGGGCATGATCGGTTCTGCTCCGTTTTGAAGGGCTTTTTCGTAAATGGCATCACAGTCTGGAACGTAAAGATAAAGGGATGCCGGCATTGACCCATATTTCTCCATAGGCTCACCCGCCATAATGATAGAATCTTCAATTATTATCTCAGCGTGCATAATGGTTCCGTTTGGTCTGTCAAGTTTATACTTTAAATTTCCGCCGAATACTGTTTCTATAAAATCTATTAACTGCGCTACATTGTCAACCATTAAGTAAGGATTGACTGTTTTCATTCCTTCGGGCTGATGGTTTACCCTTTTTGTGTTTATTTTCGGTTCCCTCCCGTTTTTTTAAAATGGTATTGAAACATGCATCCTATTTTCCGCTAATCGTATTATGTCAGATTGTAAAATAGAAAAATGACATTTTTTACTTTTTTTCTTCAGGGATTGTCCCTAAAAAGGCGTACTTTAATAGGGGAATGTTTTTCCTTCCCCTTATTTCGACATTTTGGCCTTTCCGCCCGACATTTTTTGATTATCCCGCCCCGCTCCGTTTTAGGTATATGCTCTCATCAAGGCCCAACCACTGTAATATCAGCTGCGTTGTTTCGTTTATATTCGACATCATTCTTTTTTCGTCTGTGAATGATGTACCTTTGAATTCTATTACGCTTACATAGTCGAACTGCTCGAGAATCGTCTTTCCTGTTGGTCTGTAAAATTTTTTTCCGTATAGTCGCAACGGTTTATCCTCTTCGGCAATCTTGATTCTCACCCTACGCTGTATCAGTGCGTAGATGAGAAGTCCTATCACCAGTACATAGCACAACCCAAGGATCCTGGCTTCATTTTTTAAAAATACGCCATGGACAAAATATGGATGCTTCAAGGCCCTGAAAAGATTCTCCACTTCAATCTGTGATTTATACCTACGAAGCAGACCGAGGCATGAGGGCACTTTATCCCGGCTCGCATTGCTTATGAGGACGAATGTACTTTCCATATCCCGCTGTTTTTGAATCTGTTCCTCATCCCTTACAAGGGTGAATTCACAGACATAAAAGGTCTTGGTGGGCGGTTTTTCTGTTTTGGAAGGTCGTCCAGGGCGCCGCTTGATCTGTTCCTTTTGCACAACCATGCCTTCCAGCCTATGAAATTTCAACGGCATCTTTAGGCATTCTGCCAATCGGGCATCGGCGTCTTCCCGGCAATGGTACTCCACCTTACCCCACTCCCTGATGGACTTTTCCCCTTTGGATTGTTCATCCTTGATCTGCTTGTCAATCTTTTTTTGCTTTCTTCGGTCGAGGGTGGAGGAGTGCACGATGGTAAAGCGATAATCACGCCCGTATAGTTCCTCTTCGACCCCTTGTATCCGGTAGGTTGCGGCATCCTTTTTGTCATTCAAGGGGCCAACGTGGACCCAATCGGCTTCATTCCTGTATGCCTG
>NZ_JBFEGN010000129.1:0-6900 GCF_047228825.1 Siminovitchia jepli | reverse complement strand
GTACCCAGATTTGTAAATTGTTCCCAAAAGAGCGCTGAATTAGTTTTCGGCAAATTTACTTTCGTAATTTGGGATAAATGAAAGGAAATATACCGTGGGCAAAGATAATTATGAATTAGCTGAAGAATTGTTTTATATACAAAAAAGTTTCCCAAAGAAGGTTTTTAGAAAAAAAGGTCAAATTTTATTTAATGACTTCTATCTTATGCTTGATGAAAAGGTTTGGCCACAGTTACAGTATTTGGCAAAGACGAATGGAGATAATAATATACTTATAGCCGATATTTCCCAATTAAAAAAAAGCCTATGGAAAAATAATATATTTTCTATACCAATTTCAATGAACGCTAATGAGTATATAAAAATACTTTATGAAAAAGGAGTTATTGTTGAATCAGAAAAAATTATCTGGTTTTCAGCAACTGCAAATTGGGGAATATGGGCTGAAAGATCGTGGGATATTAGTGCTTTATTTAGCAGCTTGATTGCTAAAGATTTTTATAATTGGGTTCCTTTGAATGAAGATATTTTAGAGCTTATACAAGATAAAAAAGTAAGAGGAAAAGAAGATAAAAATATAAATCTACTAAGATCCAATTATAAATGAATTGATATGTTTTATCTATTCAACAGATAAAGTTTAGCCAGAAGTAAATATCTCCTAATTAAGCGTCAAATACCCCCCCAATCTGCTTTCAGTTGCCGGTTTTGCGGCTTATGATGGATATAAAGCTTATAGAGCTGGGAAAGGATGGAATGGTGTTGCAGGGGCAACAGCACTCGGGTTTGTTGGCAGCGGAAAACTTAAGCTAGTCAAAACAGGGACAAAAACATTTAAATTTAAAGGAACATTAAAGACAAGACGGCTAGTTTCAAGTAAAAAGCCTGGAATTAAAGGCCCCAAAAACGGGATAGTATATCACTATAAAAATAAAAAAGTTGTACAATCTAGACATTATGATAAGCATGGAAAAGCAAAAAAAGATATAGATTATACAGACCATGGAAATCCTAAGAGGCATCCTGTTGTACCTCATAAGCATTACTGGTCATGGAAAAATAAAAAGCCAGTAAGGCATGGTTGGAAACCATTAAAAAGGAAAAGGAAGTAGAATGAACATGAGGTATTTAATGAAGAATATAGATTTAAATAATTCAAACCCCTTTTTATTAAATGATTTTTTGGGTGTTTTGGGTGAGGATTTTATTAAAACACACGATTGGATATTTAGTGATATTGATGCGTATGTTTTAAAAGATGAAGAAGAAATGGAAAACAACACTTTTTATAAGGAAAAATTTTATTTAACAGGAGATGAACTGCTTTTTAATTTAAATAATTTTGATATTCTATTAGTTTTTGGATTAGTTATCGCTGTTAAAAAAGAAGAAGTAAGGAGGAGAGAAGTTAATTTCCCTAAGTTATTAGGAAATAAAGATTATTGGGATGTTGATTATACATCTTCAATAACTGGTCAAGTGATTGAAATTGCCTTCTATGACAGTTCATATATTTTTATATCCTGTAAGTCAGAGGCAACAATAAAAAAGTTTTTATGTAAGTATCCTAGTTTTTCCGAATATACTTCAAGTACTTTTGATTAAATTGTAAAAGGAGTAACAGACCCAAAGGCAGTAAACTACCTTTGGGTAATTTTTTGTCAACTTTGTAAAATGTTTTGTACTGAAACCAATGCCAATGATCAAGTGCAGCGTTCTTATGTGTACAGTGCAGACGGCCAGTTGCTGGCGTTGAACAAACACAGCGGAAATACAGTCACGGCCACCTATTACTATCATTACAACCCGCGCGGCGATGTCATCGCCTTGACGGACCAATCAGGAAACGTCGTTGCCAGCTACTCATACGACAGCTGGGGCAATCCTTTAGAGGCGAAGCGAACCGGGATTGCACTGGAAAATCCATTCCGCTATGCAGGGTATCAATATGATGAGGAGACTGGCCTTTACTACTTGATGGCCCGGTATTATCATCCAACGCACAGGGTCTTCCTGTCAATGGACCCGGATCCCGGTGATGAAGACGATATCCTGACGCAAAACGGGTATACGTATGCGAATAATAATCTGGTGATGATGGTGGATCCGGATGGCAAATGGTTCTGGTTGGCGGTGAATGCCGGCTTTGCAGCTTATGACGGGTATAAAGCCTACAGAGCGGGAAAGAGCAAAAAACAAATCGCATGGGCAGTAGCATCCGGATTTGGCCCGGGCAGATACTTTAAGGGTGCGAAAAAGGCTGTTGGGTTTGCGAAGAGTTACAAGCTTTCACGGAAGAATGTTAAAGTAATGCGGTCTGCATCTTTGTATAAGGATATAACTAAACGCGGGTCAATAAAAAATAGAGAAACTAATATATCTATGAGAGAGTTTGAGAAAAACTTACGACGTAATGGGTATAAAAAATCTGTCCACGGTAAGGGCGTAATTACGATGGAAAAGAATGGAAATAAGTATTCTCTAAGGAACCATTCGAAGTCCGGTAGACCCACCGCTGAATTTATTCCAAAAGGAAGAAAGAAAGCAACACTTAAAATTAGATTTAGATAAAGATTAAGCTTAGAACCTGGATTCCATATTAAACAACTTAAACAATAGCTTGAAAAGTCGATAGGGTTTTACGGTTTGGAGACACGGGGTATAAAAGGATGATTCTCTTGATTGCGTCAAAAAAGAAAAACTACCATTTTACTTTGACAAGGGTATATGTCTCGACGCCGCAAAATTGAATGAAAATTAGAAGGGGCACACTGCTCAACTTGTGATCTAATGGGGAACGTGACGGTATCAAACCTGCGTGATGGTATCTGTTCTGCGGGCAGAGAGTCCGTTATTTACAGGAAAATCAGGATTAAGCCCAATGTATACGGGAGCCATAATCTTGGACAGATTAACCCCAGCAGCTCGGGTGACTGCTTGGACAAAGGAGAAAATCAATCGAAGCTGCCAGACAATATTTCTTGACTTAAAATCTTGAGGATCTGTTTAAACGGTTTTCTCTTTTAGGATATCCCGTTCCGTTTCTAAAGGTAATAGGAGCAGTCATTGTTCTGGTATTTGAAGGCGATTAACTCTTTCTTGCTTTAATCTTCTCTAGCGTTCTAAAACAGTGGGCATACTAAAAAATACCATTTTGGAAAACCGGTTCTTGTCACTGAAAGGCCAGGACAGAAGGTACAACTTGCCACTTCCTACTTTTAGGGACTTTGATGTCGTGTGGTAATTTCATCAAACCTTAAAATTTAGAGCGGGGCATACTTTTGGAATGTAAAGCCCAGTAAATCAATGAATTATTAACCTTGTTAACTTTTACTATAGAAGCAAAGGGAGGCAAACTATGGAAATCACCTGACTTCTGTAGACGGCTGAATGATGGAATTAATTACACTGTAAGAGAGGAACCTGAAATGAGACATTTATTCATAGATAACCAGCTTGCTTTTTCTGAGTGTAAGAAAGTGGTTGACTCGTTTTTTAATTTAAATAAAGAATTTCCGGATCAAGTATTTAAAAAAAACAATTTGAATTATCTTTTCAGCGAATTTGATTTGGTTCTATCAGAGGATGGATGGGAATCTATAGAGAAGTTAGCAATTATGGCAAATGACCAATCAATTCTTTTAGCTATGGTAGATGATTTGGAATTCTCGAAGAAGTTCTTTCTTAAACACCATTATTTTCATTGGGCAAAGATTCCTGTTAATTTCTCAAAGGATGACTATTGGAAGGTATTAAAAGAAACATTTGGTCTTCAGGAAGGAGAAGATATTGAAACTTTAGCAAATAAAATTGTGTTATTACCTGATTCTTTTAGCTGGATGATTTATGGAGAAAGAGAGACTGAACTGAGCGTATTAGGATTTTGTCCGTCTATAAATTTTGAGGATGATGACTGGCTACCATTAGGAACCGATGTTTTCGAAAAAGCTTCTGTTGCGTTTCCTCGTCAAACAATACCTGAGAAATTCATAGAAAAAATGATGCGAAATTATAAATCCCATATTTCGCGCTAAGGATTGTCACATTGATTTTTTACTTAAATAAAAATGTCACAGAGACAGTCATTCGCTTTTCTCTGTGACATTTCTACTAAATATTCTTTCGTGATAAAAGGCACTTACCCGTAATAAAAAACTGCTTTTTCTAGCGTTTCCCGGGAGAACCATCTTTTCACTTCTCTAAGAAAATAGGCAATCCTATCATCTTGATTGCTACCAGACTTCCCCATAGATGGGAATTCCCTATGCAATTATTCCTATTACGATCTTAATTTGTTTCAAGTCCTGTCGATTCTTTGTGTATCCCGTACTACCTTCAAAAGTCTCCTTCTTCTTTGGCCTGTCCGGTATACACAAAAGAGACCGTATTTAAAATGAAGTCTGTTCCAGCTTAAGTCGGATACTGCTTCCCGAATTCTCTTGAGTCCTACATATAAATATTTTCAAAATTCGCTGAATGGAAGGCATCCAGTACTCTATGCAGAGCGTCATGAATGAAAACATCAGCTTTCCTCTCCGGAACGAATAATGCAAGCCTAAAAGTAGACGGGTTATGTGACAACCTACTCTCCTGCCAACGGTGTCGGCACCACCATGTCTATGACCCGGCCGGACAGGTGATTTCCATGTCAACGAACAAAGTGGATTCATCAACCGGGGCCATGACGACTGTCATAGATGAAAAATACACCTATGATGCCAACGAGAACCGAACGGAAATTCTTTACCAGAACGGAACAAAAGAGACATACCTATGACCATATGGACCAGCTTGTCCGCGAAACAAAGAAGGACGGCTCCGTCAATGAATATAAGTATGACGGATTCGGCAACCGGATTTATCAGAAGATCGGCAGCCAGGCGGCTATAACATCCACCTATAACTTACTCAACCAGCTGACTTCCTACGGGAGCGAAACGATCAAATACGATCAAAACGGCAACCGGATAGAAGACGGGAAGTTCACCTATCAATGGAATGCGGCCGATCAGCTCGTATCCGTCAAGAAAAAAGGAGAAAGCCTCCTTTTGCAGAATACAAATATGATGATGACGGCGGAAGAATCCAAAAGAAAGTAAACGGTACCATCACCAACTACATCTATGACGGCGACAGCCTGAACATCCTGTATGAAACAAACGCCAATGACCAGGTGCAGCGTTCTTACGTTTACAGCGCCGACGGCCAATTGCTGGCGTTGAACAAGCATAGCGGAAATACAGTCACGTCGACCTATTTCTACCATTACAACCCGCGTGGCGATGTCATTGCCTTGACGGACCAGTCAGGAAACGTTGTAGCCAGCTACTCTTATGACAGCTGGGGCAATCCGTTGGAGACAAAGCGGACCGGGATTGCACTGGAAAATCCATTCCGTTATGCAGGCTATCAATATGACGAAGAAACCGGTCTTTACTACTTGATGGCAAGATATTATCATCCAACGCATGGCGTCTTCTTATCAATGGACCCGGATCCCGGCGACGATGACGATATCCTGACGCAAAACGGCTATACCTATGCCAATAACAATCCGGTGATGATGGTCGATCCGGATGGAAAATGGTTCTGGTTAGCGGTGAATGCCGGCTTTGCAGCTTATGACGGGTATAAAGCTTACAGAGCGGGAAAGAGCAAAAAACAAATCGCATGAGCAGTAGCATCCGGATTTGGCCCGGGCAGATACCTTAAGGGAGCAAAAAGGGCTGTTGGATTAGCTAAAAAGGTAGTAATTACCGGACATACAAGACATGTGCTAAACCAATCTATTGGTAGAAATGGAGGAAGGGGTGTCAGTGTAAAAGCGAAGCTACGCCATAAGGAACCCCAAAAAATCATTAATCAGAGTGGTGGACGAAAAAGATATGTTGGAAAAAATGCTCAGTTGGTTTTAAACAACATGAATCAAGTTATCACCGTTTTTGGAAGTTCAAGAGCAAAAAGGAAAAACCAGGTTTTTCATGTATATGGAAAAGGAAAAAATAGTTTGTTAGGTGGGGTTATCTTGGCCAGAATCAAGGATATATCAACTGAATTTGAATTGGTCCCTAGAAAATATGAAGAGAAAACAGAAGACCCTTTTATATTCTCTATTTTTCGAATAACAATAAATAATAAACCACTTATTAATTTATATTCGCCGCTCCTCCTTAAGTCAGAATACGATGACATCATTTACAATTTAGGATTATTATTAAAAAATAAAACAAATAATTTTATCTTAGAAACAGTGGAACAACTTTTTAATTTAGAAATAATAAGAGAAGGGAATGATATCTATAGATTGATTATTACTTCCAAGCAAACTGAGTTATATGATCTTGAAATTCGGTCTACTAAAAATTCTCTTCAACAATTTTATACTGAATTAAAGCGGAATTTAAACAATGTACAAAAATCTTCATATCTTCCTTGAAAGAGGGGTTAATTCCTAAAAACTTTGGTGTATTATTAAAAAATATTTCTAAGGGTGTTGCTGATTTTCGCAATACCTTTTTATCGTTTTAATCATAAAGCCTTTTAAGACCAATCAAGACAAAAATTTTTATGAGTAAAGACCTGCTTTGAATGTTTGCCTACTGGGAAAATTCATTAAAATTGATAGAGAGGCTTGATTTTATCCAGATTAGGGGGAATTTGATGGAAGATAAAATCATTACTTTATTAGAAGATGTCAGGGAAAGTAATTTGGATGAGGTATCTCAAAAATTATCGGCACTGAACCAAGTCCCATTTTTAATTAATATACCTGAATCCGTGATAAAGGTTGTTAAAACCCTGTAAATAAGATGCTATCCTGGTATTTTTCCAATTTCCTCCACTTGATGAATTAGAAAAAACAAAAAAACACAAAACACAGGATACTTCATTGATTTTCCG
>NZ_JBFEGN010000128.1:0-7018 GCF_047228825.1 Siminovitchia jepli | reverse complement strand
TAAATTTTTACATCTGTGGATAAGTGCATTTTCTGTTTTAAGGACTAAAAAACATAAATTTACTCCTCAAAGCTGGCTTGTTGATCCTTCAATACCCTTTAGTGGGTATAGACGTTGAGCACAGAAACGGAAATTGGGTCGTAGAACAAGTATACGATAAGGGATGGGCGGCAAGAAACAAGATTGATAAAGGCGATATCGTTCAAGCGATTAATGGCATCGACCCTGGCGAGCATAAAACGGTTGCTTTGTTTACCCATGTGGAGAAGGCCAAGTCCATTACAATCATAGATCAACAAGGGAAAACGCATACATATGCAGTTTCCTATGCAGATGCAGATGTTCAGCTTATCATCTATTTACTGCTGCCATTTGTATTTTCCCTTGCGACCTTCTTTCTGGGGCTTTATTTTTATTATGGAAAGAAAGAAGAACATTCGGCCATGCTCCTCATATGCTTTCTATTCTCAATGGGGTTATGTTATTTAAGCGCCCCGGCGTCCGCAAGGGCCGATTTGATCGGGAGAGTGATTGTAACGATGACCTTTCCCGGTTCATTGGTTTTTCTGATCCATTTTTTAAAAAGCTACTTTGCGCAATATCATTTGGAGTTTATGAAAGGGCGCAGCATCAAAAGATTGTATATTGCTTATGTTCTGCTTCTCCTGGCGATAGGGTGCAATTTCTTTTTTTGGGAGCTCCACTCATTCATGAGGATGGTTGAACTGGCCTTTTTCAGTTTTCTCGTTTGTTTTCTGCTTTTTCTTTTGGCTAGGCTGTACTATCAAAATAAAAATACCGAAGGGAAAATCATCACCCAAATTTTGGCGGCTGCTTTCGTGTTTGCTTTTAGTCCTTTTGTTTTTTTGTATGCAATCCCTGACATTTTTTGGGGAAAAGCTTTCCTTTCTGCCGAAATAGCAGCCATGTTTTTATTGATCATTCCATTGGCTTTCGTTTATTTACAAAGGGCGCAAAAGCTGTTTGATATTGAATTTTTGCTTGGCAGGCTCCAGTATTATGCGCTGTTGTCGCTTGCTTTGACGATTTTTGCAGATGTTATTTTCGTAACGATTTTCGATACGAACATCATTTCTGACACTGTTTTTCTCTTTTCTTTCTTTCTATTTACCGGGTTGATTGTATTTTTATATATGAAGGAATATATTGATTATCGAATGAGACATCATTTATTTTCCCGAAAAAATCAGGTTGAATCAAATCTTTACAATTTTTTTCAAAAGGCCAAACACGAAACTAAAGTGAGCGGATTTATCGCAAGCTTGCTGAGAGAAATAAAAGAGGTATTAAGGGTCGGAGAAGTTCATCATGTGAAAATCCAGGAAAACAAAGAGATAAACATGTGGACAGTGAAGAACAAGCATGAATACTCTTCCAGCCTTGTCGAAGAATTAGAACAAGTGAATTGGAAAAATTACAGTCCGGGCCAGCTGGCAGAAATTCGAACTGGATTCTGTGTTGTGATCGGTGAAGATTATCATAATAAAGAAGTTGTTTTTTGCAGTTTAAAAAACCATAAGACAACTCTCAATATTCAAGAGAAAATATGGCTGGAAACGCTCGCCTATTTTTCGAGTGTTTTGCTCGAGAATTTCAAACTGATTGAAGGTTTGTTTGAAGAAATTGAGCATTATCATCAAAAATGGCAAAACGAAAAAGCATGTTATCCTTCGTGGCTATCCAGGCTTTTATTTTCTTTGTCCGAAAAAGAACGGATGAATTTGTCGATCGATCTTCACGATACCATCTTGCAGCATCAATTACAGCTTTTAAGGGAAATTGAAGCCATCCAAAACAAAATGGCAGATCCCTTTGTAAAAGCTGACTTGTATCATGTAAAAGAGGGAATTCTTGACAATATTCATCTTATAAGAGAGACGTGCAACGAATTAAGGCCTCCATTTCTCAGTGAATTGGGGCTAATCCAATCCATTCAACATTTAATCGAACGCGTCAAATTGCGCTCCAACTTTCTTCTGTATTCAGAATTGGATACAACGATTCAGAAGCTGGATTCTGAATACGAATTAGCGATCTATAGAGTGATTCAAGAACTATTGAACAATGCCATGAAACACTCGAAAGCGTCTAGAGTGAGCATCTCGTTAAGAAAAGTCAACCAGGGTTTCATGTTGGCCTATGCAGATAACGGAATTGGAATTCGAATGAGTGAACTGAATGATTCATTCAAGACGATGGGAATTTACGGTATCAAAGAGCGGGTGCGCTGCATGGGCGGTGAAATAGAGATTGAATCAGAACCAAATCAGGGGTTTAAAGTTCAAATCATATATAGACAAGGGGTCAATGAGATTGATCAAAGTATTAATTGTGGATGATCACCCTGCAATGGGAGAAGGGACTAGAACGATTATTGAATCAGAACAAGACATGAAGGCGGACGTGTTAAACGAAAGCGACAAGGTTTTGGACATATTGGAAAAAGACACATACGATGTGTACCTGATCGATCTATATATGCCAAGGATGAACGGGATTGAATTGACAAAAAAGATTATGCAATTTGATCCCGATGCGATTGTTCTCATTTATACAGGATATGACGTCATTTCGCATTTTAATTTGCTGATTGAAGCTGGTGCATCGGGATTCGTCAGCAAAACATCGACTCAGGAACAATTAATAACCGCCATTCGCTGCTCCTTGAGGGATGAGGCCGTCATTCCAATCCCATTATTAAGGCAGCTAAAAAGAGCAGAAGCGTCTCCAATGGCCAGCAAAGAAAAAACGTATTTGAAAAATATCAGCCTAACCACCAAAGAACAACAAATTTTAGACGGGGTTTCCAAAGGCAAAACGAACAGAGCGATTGCATTGGAACTGTCTATGAGTCAAAGAAGCGTTGAATATCATTTAACCAAGATTTTTTCAAAACTCGGGGTGGAGTCCAGAACAGAAGCGCTTTTAAAAGCAGGGGAACTTGGATTATTGTCCGTATCCGCTGTGAAAAAATAGGCACTGTGGCGGTATCGTGGGTTGCGGATTACAAAAAGGTTCAATACAAGTAAGTATATGATGAATTACCCTAATACATTGCGGAAAGCCGCAGCTTGGTTGACGTTCATGATCAATAAAATACTCCAAAAAGGCAGGCTGAACGCCTGCTTTTCCTGTGACGGGCAGCCGAGCAGGATCATAACTCAAAATATTGACTTATTATTATTTTTGTCATGCCTTAGCAGGTTCGAATACACTCATACTATTCATTTATACCGATTATCATTGCGGTAAACCACAAGCAAGAATTCCCCAACCGCAAGGGTGGTTGCGGAAAGCCGCAAGTAAATTTACGGTGTAATTAGAGAGAAGGTATGCAATAATCATGGGTGAGATTCATTAAGCCATTGTGACAGCTCATTCAACCCTTTTGTATAGGTAGAAAAGCGATGGCGTTTGTAAGTAGTGACTCCTTTGTCGGTTGAAGCCATACAGGCAACAACAAAGGTCGGGATACACAATTTTTAGAGCCATAGGGAACGATCCTTTCAAAAGAATATAGGGATAGACACATTGACTGATTGCCCAGCAATAAGAGTAATGTTTATACAAAGATAAATCTGCGTGCTCAAGGTCACACTTATTTGTGCTTGGAAAGGCAATCTATACAATAATAATGCGGTCACTCCGCGATCGGAATGGTCCACTCACCTTCACGTGATTTGTCGTTAACTGTGTATCCCTATAGCTTTAGATTAGTAAAAAAACGCTCAAGGTACAAAACTTATTTCATAGCGTTTTGTGCCTCGAGCGAAGCGAGAGGAATGGATATAATAATGAAAAAGAGGAAAATATTTAGTGCTATTTCAGCTTTGATGATGACTATTTTTGCAGTTGGAAGTTTAAAGACATCGGCTGCAACTGTAAATTTATCGGAGCAGCAAAAAAAGGAATATTATAAGCAATATGAGGAAATTGTAGATGAAATTAACTCTGGAGAGCCAAATGCAACATTGGAACTTGTACCTTTTGAAGAATTTAATTCAGAAGATTATCTTGAACCATCAGAATTTGAAAAATATGCAGCAGAGAGAGCTGATGTAAAATTTACTCCTACATTAGAATCCAAAAGTGGAAGTGGCATTACCCCTTTTATTACTGTATCAGCTTCAAAAACAGAAACTGTAAAATCTAATGAAACATCAGCAGTCATTATTAAAGGTTCTTTTAATACACAATATAATTCAAGTGCCAAAAGGCAAATGTTTTCCGGGATCAACTCAATTACTTCTTCCTCTTCTAAAGGAACCTGGCGCCAAACCGGTTATACTCCAACTTTAATTGATGGCGGGCGTACATATGAAATTATTGTAGGGGGTAAATTGACTATAAATAGTCTTACTTCTATGCATAATATTACCGTTGAATTTTACTGTAATGCAAATGGTTCCGTTAGTTAAGTGAAAAACCTTTCAATGAATAGACTGCCTGATTGATTGGCAGTCTATAGGGTCCAAGTCCCGAGCCGTGAAGGCAGAAGTAACTGTTTGCTTAACGCAAGGGTGTCCCCTATGATGCGGAATCTGAATGAAACGAACGGAAAGCTTCCGATCCGAGGAAAACAAACCTTATACAAGGCTGGATATGTTTGTGTGAGTTTTGCAAAACAAGACCTCTTTCTGCCGAAGGCGCTATATCAAGTAACTGAAGCGGATAGGCAGAGGGAAAGACTGCGATCTTACCTTGGGAGGTCTGATGGATACGCCAAGTACGCTTGGAAACCTGTACAGCAGAAAGGGGAATGCAGATGATTTATAGATTTATACAAGAATGTTTAAAAAGATTAATAAAGAAAAAGTTTGCGTGGGTGGCACTCTTTTCCTATCTTTTAATAGCTGCGGGTAATATTTTGTTCATTCGCAGTGAAGAACCCGTTGGGAATCCTTATTTTACACCGACGGCTGCTTTTGAATATTTTGTTATGATCCAAGGTGGAGGGTCTGGTGTTTTAATGTTTTTTCTGCCTTTGCTGGTTACGTTGGCAACAGGAGATTTTTTTATCAAAGAAAGGCGCTCCAGTCTATTATCTTATAGTTTGATGAGGACAAGTATGCGTCAGTATATTCGCAGTAAAGTGCTATCGATTGGTGTCAGCAGTTTTTCATTTCTCTTTTTTTGCCAGTTTCTCTTGTTTATCAGCTTGCTATGGATTTTTCCATTAACGAAACCCGGGGTTGATAACATCCATTATGCAACCGATTTATTTGTACATAATCCATGGATATATTGTTTACTTATTATCCTTAATAGTGCGCTTATGGCCTTTTTCTATAGTTGTTTGACGATCATTATCGGCATTATTTTTCAGAACCTTTATGTTTCGATCATGTTACCCTATGTTTGTTTCATCGGACTATCACAAGTTTTTATGTCATTTCCGCTTCTCCTTGATGGAGAACAAGGAGCCCTTTTTTATGATTTGGCTCCAATGTCAATGGCTGGAGATTATATTACAAGCACATTCTACTGGGCTGTTATACCTTTATATTGGATCGTGCTGGGAGGTTTGAGCTATCTATTGGTAATGTGGCTGTTTGAATGGAAATTTAAAAGAGAAAAGCTTTTGTTATTGTAAAAGGAGAAGATATGATGGCAGCAGAGAAAAGAATTGTATTCCATCACGTTGATAAAAACATCGGCGAACAAACGATTCTACAAAATGTCTCATTTGAAGTGCAGGTTGGAGAAGTTGTCGGCATCATAGGGGCGAATGGATCTGGAAAAACAACTATCCTTCGACTCGCAGCAGGATTAAGTTATCCTTCAATGGGAGACATTATGATAAATGGAAAACGTATCCAACCAGGATTAGTGGGGAATTTACCTGGCGGGATAGGGGTACTTATTGAATCACCGACATTTTTAGAAAATTTAACAGGTTTTGACAACCTTTATTATTTATCTAAAATCAGGAACCAAATCGATAAGGAAGACATTTATCATGCACTAAAACAAGTGGGCCTTGATCCAAATAATAAAAAGAAAGTGAAAGCTTATTCATTAGGAATGAAGCAGCGTTTAGGGATCGCACAAGCAATTATGGAGCGACCAGAGATTATTTTATTTGATGAGCCGACAAACGCACTGGATAGGGAAGGAGTATCATTATTCAGCAGCATCATTGACGAGTGTAAAAAAAGAGGTACAAGCTTTTTATTTGTCTCTCATAGTATGGAGGATATTCAAAATTATTGTGATCGTGTCTTTAAGATCGAAAATCGGACCGTTATCTTACAAGAAAACACGCGTTATTATACAGTGTTGCTAAAAAAATTAGAAGATGTAGAGAAAGTTCTACAAATAAAAACAAATGCTCGCATTGGTGAAAGACTGGACGGAAATCCGGTGATTCGTATTCCTTTTGAGGCAGAAAAAGAGCTCCATTCATTTTTTGATGAATTGCAAATGGACTATCAACTATTAAAGGACAAAAAGTCATCATGGTGACTTTTGAAATCGCCAAATATTTAAGGCGTTGTTGGAAACGAATAGCCGTTGTCACAGGTATACTCCTACTAACTGCCATTTTTAATAAGAAAAATGTCTATATCCTTTTAGAGTTATTCGATTTAATTCCGGAAGGAGCGGTCCTGACCGTACATGATTATATAGCCGGTCTTTTTAACTCTGCACAATTTGTGATGTTTTTTGTATTTCCAGTTTTGTTTGCTGTGTTGATTGCAGATTTAATCACAGCCGATTTTGATAATGGTTTTATATATCTTATACTTTCGAGAGTGGAAAGCCGGTTTCATTATCTTATCACGAAATGCGCCATTGTTTTTTTGATGGCCATGATTTTTACATGTTTAGTTGTCATTACCGCACTCGTTGTGGTGGCTGTTTTCCGTATTCCTTTTTCCGGAGAAACATATCATTACCTCTTTTTAGCAGACCCAAGTGCTACAGCTTTGAGGAGTAAAAATTCTTCGAGATAATTCACTTATTTTACCCCCCCAAATTTTGATAAATATGGGAT
>NZ_JBFEGN010000127.1:0-7135 GCF_047228825.1 Siminovitchia jepli | reverse complement strand
CATACAATGTGATAGTTCACGTTATATACACAAGTTCTAGCGTGTTTAAGATTTGGTTTGTTTTTCATACATATAGTGTATAATGCTGTTTGTTTATAATCAATAGGAATGACATTTTCAGTATATACATATAGTCATTCAAATAGTACAAAGAAGGCGGTCATTCATCTCCCCATTGAAATGCGGAGGATTCTGACCGCACAATCCTAAAAGAGAGTGATCTTACGTATGAGGATTACGCTTCCATAGATGATGGACTTCGATATGAATTAGTGAACGGTCAACTGGAGTTAATGAGCCCTGAATCTGTTCCCCATCAGATGCTGAGCTTTGAAATGCAAAAAGTGATCGCCAGAAGCTGTGAGTCGGAGTATCTGATTTTATATGCACCTCTTGACGTCATATTAAGTAAGGCAACCTGATTTAATCCTTGTGCACCGTCAGCGTATGAATATTATCAAGAAACATGGGATTGAGGGGGCTCCAGATCTTGTCGTCGAAATCTTATCCTCCTCGACAATAAAGCGGGACAAAATGGACAAATTAAAAACCTATGCCATCTATCAGATTCCTGAATATTGGATTGTAGAGCCGAGAACGGGGATTTTAGAAGCCTATGTCCTGCAAGGAAAGCACTACGAGATTGCTAATATTTTTCAGGAAGAAGAACCTGTAGCCTCTCCCAATATCCTTTGCCTATCCTTTACCATGGCAGAAATGATGAGCAAAATTCCAAATTTAGAGGATTAGTAAACCGGAGCTGGATCTGCCTCTTCATTGATAATTGCTGCGGTCGACTGCAATAAGGCCGCTTCAAGCATAAACCTGGATATAACATTAGATGGATTTTAAAATGTAAGCTGATGAGTTACATATGCAAACTCATCAGCTTATTTGTATGCGTTCTTTTTCGTCATGTTCCGCTGAGCTATCTGAATAAGATTGCCGCATGTATCGTCGAAGACAGCTATTGTGACTTCCCCCATTTCTGTCGGTTCCATCGTAAACTTCATTCCATGCTTCATTAACCCCAAACATTGTTGCTGGGATGCCTTCGGCATATATCTTTTTTTGATACTCTTTGGCGGCTGGATGGTTATTCGGTTCAAGCAAAAGCTCGGTACCTTCTTGATCGTCGGGAGAAACAAGCGTGATCCACCTAAATTCTCCTGCGGGAACGTCATGCTTTTTTACAAAGCCCAGGATTTCTGAATAAAACTCCAGTGCCTTGTCCTGATCTTGTACAAATATACTGGTAACAATGATTTTCATATTTTTTCCTCCCTCTGCTTTTCACTGATTCAATTCACGCATGATTACTTTCGTATACGCGCCGCCTTCCGGGCGATTTTTCATCAAGATGGAACCGTTATGTTTTTTCGCAATGGTGTGGGCAATATACAAACCGAGACCAAAATTGCCGTCTGTGCCTGTTCTTGACTCGTCTTCCCGATAAAATTTTGTAAACAACCGATCAGCATTCTTTTGCTGGAATCCCGGTCCGTTATCCGTGATTTCAAATATAATCGTTTCCTGATTGACCGTTGTTTTCCAGGCAATTTCTCCATACTGTGGACAGTAACGGATACTGTTTGTCATCACATTGTCCAATACTTGGGAAATCCGATGGGGGTCGATCTGCATCATTTGATCGGATCGGTCAAAATGAGCAGACGATTGAAAGGAAATTTTTTTTTGATCACAAAGAAGACGGTATTCATTCGTCTTGTCTTCAATAAAATCCGTCATATTCACGTACCGGGGCTCCATTGCAAACGTCGGATGATCCACAATTGATACTGTATTAAGCTGATCCATTAAGCGAACGGCGCGCTCTGTACTCGTGAAAATCGTTTGCAAATAACGTTCAAGTCGTTCCGGATCCCTGGCCCCACCCTCCAATAATCCTTCCACATGACCATGAATGATCGTAAGCGGTGTACGTAAGTCATGGGCAATCGCCGCCACCATCTCCTTGCGCTCCTCTTCTATTTCCCACTGGCGCAAAAGCGATTTCTTCAATGCTTTTCGCATGTCTTCAAAAGCACCGATTAATTGCTGCAATTCCGTCACGGTCTTAAACTCGGCCAGTTGAAAATCCAAATCGTGATTTCGGATTTTCTGCACACCTTCCATTAAAGAGTGAAACGGCTTCTCCATTTGTTTGCTCAATCTCTTCCCGATCAAATAAGAGAAGAAATAAAAGTACACAAATGGACAAATAAGAGAGAGAAAACCAACTAACAGGATGATGCCTCTTGCACCGGGGTTCGCAGAGGCGAGCGTCAGTTTATAACGAAAACCGATCGCTCCAATAAAGCCGCCATCTTTGTCAAACAACGGGAAAAAGCGAATAATATTGTTTCGCATATACAAATTGTCGTTTAAGCTGTCAAGCAACTCTTTTTCATTGTTAATATAGGCTGCAGATGTCGAACCGTACAGCAGGTTCCCGTGTTTGTCCAACACTTGATAATCCATTCCTTCCAGCGGAATCCGCTGCTCCAATGCCTGCTTCGCTCCTTTTGACAACAGTTGTTCTTTCTGCTGTTCCACATATTTCATAATGTTTGGAATCTGGCTTTCGTAATAATTCGCCGGATTCATTTGATTAGAGTAAAAGACAAAAGCAGCAAGCACGATTCCCCATGTTACAATCGTTGCGGCCATACTGAAAAATAATATTTTGTAAAAAGAAGCAATGACTTGCTTGCGGATGGGTCTCACTGCTTTTCCCATTTATACCCTACTCCCCATACGGTTGCGATATAAGAGGAATCTGTATTAAAGTCCGCCAGTTTGGCGCGAATTTTTTTAATATGCTCGGTAACAGTTGAAGCATCTCCCTCCGCATCATACCCCCAGATTTTTTCATAGATCTGCTCGCGGGAAAAAACTTGCCCTGCATGAAGCGCCAGAAATTTGATCAATTCAAATTCCTTCGTCGTAAAAGCGATTTGTTTATTTTGATAAAAGACGGCATAGCCGTCCAAATCGATCATAAGATGCCCGAAATACAATTGTTTTGCCGGCTTCTTCGCTCTCCTTTGTTCGTGCCGCAAATGCGCCATGATGCGTGCATGCAACTCCCTCATGCTAAAAGGTTTGACCAAATAATCATCACCGCCGACCATTAAGCCTTTAATCCGGTCTTCTACGCTGCCTCTGGCGCTTAAAAAAATAATTGGACAGTCGATATGTTCACGGATCATTTCACAGAGTTCAAATCCGTCCATTCCGGGCATCATCACATCGAGAATAATGAGTTCCGGTTCCCTTGCAAGGAGCTGCAGCGCCTTCTCGCTATTGTATGCGGTCAAGACCTCATATCCGTGATCTTGAAGAGAATCCTTCATGAACGAAACAATATCCTGTTCATCATCGACGATTAACACTTTTGTCATTGATTGCTCATCCCATCCACTGTTTCTTTTTCCAAATGCCCATATTCATCATACAACTTGCCGCAATAATTAGAAATAGACTGACATAAAACGATGCCTGAAATTCCCCGAGCACGGCGAAAATCGAATCCGAGGGGACAAACAAATAATCGAATACATCATGTATATAGATCCCGCCAACGAGGACAACAACTGTTCCGGCATACGCCAAAATCGGATTCGGCATGATCATGCTGATCAAACTGCATAGGCCAATGACCGCAACGACAATCAAAAACGCAATCGCATAAAACTTCAATGTGTAAAGCAGCCCGCCAACAGCATCCATCGACTCTGTTTGATAAAAGCTCGTTTCCTCCGCATGCGGCATCAACATCCTTCCAAATATGGTGCCAACAAGCCACGTAAATATCATGATCATGAAAAAAATGCTTGCCTGAACAATCCATTTTGCCAGCAGCACGTTCACTCTTTTTTGCGGCCGAATGAGAACAAGCCGTAACGCACCCGATGAGTATTCCCCATTAAAACTGTCGACCACAAACATCGGAATCAAAATAAAGTGAAGAAAAACCCCCAGCTCCCGCAGGAAAAACGGCGCACTATTGATGGAATTTAATGGTACCGCCTGTTCCGGATCATAAAAACTGACATCCATCTGATATAAAAAGAAACATTCAAATGCCAAAGCAAAACAATAAATGAGGATCCCAACGATCGTTTTTTTCCTTTTAAATACACGCTCATATTCGCTTGCCAACAATTGTGTCACCTGAACCACCCTTTATATAAAAATATCTTTTTTCCTTGTCACCATGAGGAGCAAAAATTGAAATAATACGAAATACCCTGTGAGAACACCTATCATCCATTCTGCATATTGCGGTGTTTCTGCAAGCATCATTGTAATGCCTTCCCATTGAATCATCGGAATGGACGTAAAAAATATGTTCAGTATCGTCTTATCCCCTGCGACCGTCCGGAACAGCTGAATCACATTTGGATAGGCAAAACAAATAAGTAAATATCCGACACTTGTGCCGAGCGCCGTTGTCATCGTATGAGAAATGACCGCAATAAAAAAGATCACACTGCTTATGGAAACTAACGTAAGAAACGCCAGCCCGTAAAATTTACTGTTATAGATGAACCCTTCGAATAATGTAACACGATCCTGGTGATAAAATTGCGGATAGGTTTCCGGGTTGGAAAACAAGGCAAACCCCATCCCGTAACAAACAAGAAAATAGACTGCCAAATAAAGAAAAAGATAGCTTGCCAATACAAAAAACTTGGCCGCAACAACCTGCTGAAAAGACTTCGTCCGGGTCAATACCATTCTTAAGGCTCCTGATCGATACTCCTCCGTGACGATCAACGCAGCGATCACAATGGCTATCAGATTAAAAACTGTCATTAACATTTCCGAAAGTCCCAGAACAGGGAAATTCCCCGTCACTGTATAGTGAGGGACATCGGCAGTGAGCACTCGATTTTGTTTTTGGCAAAAGACTGCCGAAGCATACGCCATGATGGGAATCATGGCAAACAGGAGCCACGACATCTTTCTTTTCCATAATTTGCTCCATTCCACTGCCATGACTGTTTTCATGTTTCCATCATCTCGATAAACAGTGTTTCCAAATCTTGCCCGTGACCGAGCATGCCTTTCCAAACCAATTCCCCTTCGCGGATCATAACAATTTGATCGGAAACTTTTTGGATTTCATCGAGAAGGTGGCTTGAAATAAGAATCGTTTTGCCGTACTTCTTTTTCAATGTAAGAATCAGCCCCCGCAATTCCCGCATTCCGATCGGATCGAGCCCATTGGCCGGTTCATCCAGAATAAGCAATTCAGGATCCCCGAGCAGCGATTGCGCAATGCCGAGCCGCTGCTTCATCCCCAACGAATACGTCCGCACTTTTTCATCGGCCCGATTTTCCAGCCCGACAATGTACAGCACCTCCTGCACCTTTTGATCGACTGCGGCTTTTGAGTGCATGCGATGCAATCTCGCCAAATTGCTTAAATTATCCCTGCCTGTCATATATGGAAAAAAGATAGGAGATTCCACAATCGCACCGACATGTTCCAGTGCCAGCTCACGCTGATGGACAACACTATGATGTTCAATGAAGATCTCCCCTTTAGACGGACGAATCAGACCTGTTAACATGCGGATGAGCGTTGTTTTGCCGGCCCCATTCGGCCCAAGCAGCCCGCAAATCATGCCTTTTTCCACTTCAAAAGAAACATCTTTGACCAAATCCTTCCCTCTGATCCTTTTGGAAACATTCCTGCACTCCAACACATTGTTTTTCATGATCATCCCTCCTATAGGTAACTATAGGATACAAATATAAAGAGTTTATAAAGCTTTGATACAAAGTGTCGGATTGGCCGCAAATGAAAAAAATAAAAGGAGAAAAACAACCTATGTTTTCTCCTTTTAATGAATGTGAAGCGCAGCTCTGACTCAAAGCCCCAGAATGGCATTCACTTCTTTTATCTATCCAGGTTAAAAATACAGCAGGAAAGAGAAAAAGGCTCAAGCATGCCTATCATTCCCGGTTGTTAATCTTTAAGGATAAACAACATCGTGGTTATCTCTCTTCTTTTAGCTCCTCAAGTCTCTCCTTCACTGCCAAAATTTCATATTCATCGGCAATTGCAAGCGCCTTTTCATATAACTCCCGCGCTTTATCAAAATCCTTCAGTTCATCAAAGAACAGGTCTCCCCAGCCGATATAGCCCCAGGGATTACCCGGAAAATCCTGTACCAACTTCTCAAACTCACGCTCAGCTTCCTCGAATTGATCCAACTTGGCGTAAGATTCTGCAATGGCGCGACGCATATTATGAATGATGAGTTCCTCTTCTTCAGGAAAATACTTGCAAAACTCACGGCAATAATGAATTCTTTTTTCAAAATAAACAGGATCCTTCAAGCCTGCATTATAAAGTTCGACTTGTGAACTACATCGCCATTAAAATGGCGAGCTTCCAGTTCTACGCAACGAACTGATGTCCGTTAAACGTATACACTGTTGGCGTGTCCAACACCACTACTGATTGAGCATTTAGCTCTTTCAGATACTTTTTGCTGATATTAATTGCACCATTCAGATCAGCATTGATAACCGTTTTACAATCTCTGCAAACATACAGACCCCTGTGTTTACGGTTTGCTTTGAGTGCGTGTTCTTTTGAAGGTTCTGGCTTACAAAATGAGCAAGTTTGTGAAGTGTATTCTTCTGTCACCTTTTGAATCGAAATTCCTTTTTCTTCTGCTTTATAAGTAATCATTTTTATTATTTTACGGTAGGGTAATGCATGGAATTTTTGATTTGTGGTTTTTCCGAGATGATTGCCTTCACGAATCCCTGTTATGTCTCCAATGACAATGGTTTCAACACCTTGTTGCACAGCGAGGTCAATTACTTTCTTTGTCATACAATGGAGAATATGAAAGGTTTGGGATTTCTTTTTCTTATATAGATGCAGAACTCTCTTAGACTTCTTAGGATACTTGATTCCTTTTGCTGACTGTTGAACGTCAGAAATAGCTTGATAGTGTGCTATTTTCTTATGAAAGTATCGCTCAACAGAAAGCCATTGTCTCCCTGAAATAATATGTGATTTTCCTAGGTAATCATAACAGGTTATAGCATTGGCAATCCCTAGATCAATAGACATGAATTTCTTACTATTATTTTTGGTTGATACATC
>NZ_JBFEGN010000126.1:0-7138 GCF_047228825.1 Siminovitchia jepli | reverse complement strand
TAAATTTTTACATCTGTGGATAAGTGCATTTTCTGTTTTAAGGACTAAAAAACATAAATTTACTCCTCAAAGCTGCTCGAACTTTGGAACGTTCGACAAAACTGCTCAGACACGTTCTTAAACAAATTTCCAATCATCTTAGCCCTTCCTGAGCATTTCCTTTTAAAATTATCGTCTTATGATCAGGCGGTAACAGGTTCAGGCTTGGTTTCCAAATTCCTCCAACATCTTTTTAAGTTCTTCTATCTTATACGCCCAGCCATATTTCGCACCGTTGAAGGCTTGATCTTCTTTCTCAAATCCAGTTTGCTCAAGATGTAAGTGAGTTGTTCCGCCTTCTTCTTTCAAAGTCCATGTGACTATTGTATCTATCGGACCACCTACCATGTGTAAGATAGTTTATAAGGCTTTTCAACTACCAATACTTCACTATCCACGATTAAATCTATTTCCTCATTTCGAAACTGGCATTTGTAACCTACAATTGGTTTAAAATTATTTTCCATTACCCATTGTGCGAGAGTCTCTGAAATCAAAAGTAGGAGGGAAACGTTAATGGATACTTCGCTAAAAGATGCTCTAAAAAAGGCGAAACGAAAACAATTATTAAAAATAATCATTATATCAATGGTCGTTGTACTTATTCTGTTAACGACCCTTTATAAAACCGGTAATTACTTTGCAGCAAAAAGTGCTGAAAGACTTCACGAAAAGCTCTTTTTACATAATGAAATTGCCGAAGCCAATATTCATATCGATTCTCAAGTAACGAGTAATCGCTCCATGTTTGGCGGCAACATAGTGACGAATCGTTCCAAAAATATTAACGGCTATTTAGTGCAATGGAGTACACTCACGAGTTCGTATGACTGGCTTCGCACCCACATTGATAACAACGAGTTAATGCCTGGAGTTTATTGGTCCGATACGCAAGTTTATGAGTATGATAAACAAACAAAACGTAAAGTTGCGACTTTTTATCATCCTTCTATCCAAAAGTACTACGACGGTATACAAAATGAACTGGGGGAAATTTCCCAAATGAAAAATCACGTTGCGGAAGTTGCGATTTCTTTCGACCAGCCTTATACATTCCAGGAAATTAAACCAAAAATTCCTGATGATTTAAACATTGTATGGTTGTATATGACATCACCTATTGCGGATGAAAGCAAAGGACCCGCAGGTATGCCTGTTTATGGATTTGATCCATCTGATTCACCGAAAGAGGCATACGAAAGCTTTATTGAGGCACTTGAAAAATATGATGCAAATGGCAATAACGAAACCATTCAGGAGTTTTTAAAATCAAATAAAAATAAACCGTTTGATGAGGTGGAAATCTTGGGAGTGATGCTGACGGGTCAAGCCGAAAATTTTAAAGCCCTGGAAAATAAAGACTTTATCCGCGGTGCTTCAGTTGGAGCCACCGCCCAAATGGTCCCATATATTAAACCGGATAAATAATTTACCTATAGACAGAAGCCCCTGCCAAATCTTTGATTTGGCAGGGGAGGTTCACTCTTTTCATCGAAAACTGTTCTTCATTGCTTTAAAACAGATAGGATGACCTTTCGGAAAGGTTTTTGATGCCGATCACCAGACGTGTATTTCCACGCTTCCCGATTGATTTGATTTAGCAGGCGATTTTGTTCTTTTATCATATATTGATACTCATAAAAATTCATCATAAGCACCCTTTCGGCTATATTTGGTTGCTATGTTTATATTAAGCATTGTTTATCTTGATAAAATCGTACCCATGTCTAAAATTGGCATACATAAAAGGCCTTATACAAGATAAGACCTTAGTCCAAGACTTTTTTTTGAAGCAATCAATCAAACCAGTTATGTTTGATGGCATAAAGGGCCGCTTGTGTACGATCTTGCAGCCCCATTTTTCCCAATATCGAGGTGATGTGGGTCTTTACTGTTTTTTCAGTAACATGTAGTTCAGCTGCTATTTCCTTGTTGCTTTGTCCTAAAGTGATATGGTACAGTACTTCTCTCTCCCTCGGTGTAAGGATTTGTATCTCATTATCAGTTTCAGTTTCCTTTGTCACATGGGAAATCAGTTGATTCGTTACTTGCGGATGAAACGTTCGATTGCCTTCCATTGCTGCTTTGATCGTTTCCGCCAAAACATCGGGCTCCACATCTTTCAACTGGTAGCCGAGGGCTCCTGCTTTAATGGCTGGCAGGACAGAATCCCGGTCGGAGAAACTTGTAAGAATAATCACTTTCACATCGGGATAGTTTTCTGAAATTTGCTTAGTTGCCTCAATCCCGTTCATCTTGGGCATTTGTACGTCCATAAGCACAATGTCTGGTTTTAATTCCTCAACCTTTTTTAGCGCCTCTATCCCATTTTGCGCTTGGCCGATGATTTCGATATCAGATTGTGTTTGCAAAAAGAACCGCAATCCTCTCAATACAACCAAATGATCATCGACGAGTAGTACCTTAATTTTCACATCTTAACCCCCTGTCTCTTCCACAATGGGTACGATAGCAGTAATGGTCGTTCCCTTGCCCTCGGTACTTTCAATTTCCAAGTTTCCGTTTATTTGTGCAGCCCGTTCCCGCATACTTGTCAATCCAAGAGACTTGGGGTAATTCGACGCTTGATCAATTGAAAAGCCTCGCCCTTGATCGGATACAACCATTCGTACGGTGTCAGGCTGACATTCAATTCGAATTTGAGCGCGGTTTGTGCAAGCGTGTTTACTGACATTGTTCAGCGCCTCTTGCCCGATACGCCATAATGCATCTTCTACCTTTTGCGTGAGATGGCCTTCTTCTTTCATTTGTACGGTCACATTCAGTCCAATTTTTTCGGCGTATTCTTTCAGTAAATCTATAATCCCTTTGTCGGCGTTGTCCGGACGAAGCTCCCAAATAAGGGAGCGCATCTCCGTTAAAGCTTCTTGAGCCAACTGACCGACGTTGTTAATGCCTTCTATTACAATCTGATCTTCATGTTTCAACATTTCCTTCAGTCCACGGGCTGTCAAAGAGAGAGAAAACAGTTTTTGATTGACAGAATCATGCAAATCACGGGCTAGTCGGTTTCGCTCTTCAGTCAGGAGCAATTGTTGCCGTTCTTCATAAAGCCGGGCCTCTTCCATCGCTAACGAAATATGTTCCGCTAATACTTTCAGCACCTCAAACTCACAATCAGTGAACGGTTCGAACTGTCTGCTGATGAACAGCACACCTTTTTGTTCATATCTATAACGCATTTCATGCAATTTCAACGGTATGGCAATCGAAGACTGGCCTCCATGATTATTGAGAGCAGGAAAAATAAAATCTTTTTGGTCGCTTACACATACTTTTTCCTCTAAATACGCTTGAACGATAATATCTGAAGAATCTTTCGAATCAGGGAAACGCCACGTTTCATTCATTAATCTCGACGTTCCATCTCTATAAAGCGCCTGAAGGGTCAAGCGATCACGCCGTTTCATGATGATGCCCGCCGTCGTCCAGTCAAAATTTTTTCCAATCTGTTCAATAACGGTTCTGAGGAGAATGTCCGGATCATTGATATTCCATATGTGGCGCGTCAGTTCATCGATCTTTGCATAATATTCGACTTGTTTTTTTTCCCGCTCATACAGTTTCGTCCGTTCCACGGCGGTTCCAATTTGGTATGCTACCGATTCGAGCAAAGTAAGTTCTTCATTGCTGAAATACTTTTTTCCCGGCGAAGCGACATTCAAAATGCCAAATCGTTTTCCACGGATGGTCAAGGGAACCGTCGCATGATGGGTGAGGTTTTGAGTGTCTCCCCAAGAATGTTCGACTGCGTCTTGCAGACGTCTGCATTTAATAATATTGACCGCTTTTTTCAATGAATTTTTCCAATATAAATCCAGGCAATCACAGGTGCCGCATCTCATCGGCTTCTTGTCTCCCCGAGCAAGTGCCGGAGGCAAGTTGTAATCAGCCATCTTCTGATAAAATGGCCGCTCTTCCGCCAAAAAAATCCAGCCTGCACTTATGCCTGTCACTTCAAGCAATTTTTCCAGCGTACTTTGAAGCATCTGCTTTAGATCATTACTTTCGTTCAACGTTTCGGCAATCGTTTTTAGGATTAGTAACTCCTTGCGGTGATTCTCAATACTTTTGGACATCGTTCCTCCCCCTGCACGCAATATAAAAAATATACTTCAAAAATATACTTCTGTTTATTTCCAGAAATTCCTGTAAAATATATAAGTTTTTTGGAAATGCTTTCATTTTTAACCGGAAAGACGGTGCCCAAGTTGATTCGTCTTCGGAAGGGAAAATAAACAAGTTCTAACATAACACAGAAATCCCCCTCCCGATAGCAAAGAGAATGAAGGTTCTGTATAATGTAAGGAAAGAATGAACTGGAAGACAAACAGATGGGGATTGAATATTTGGAAACGATGATACGCTATGTATTCAGTGCGGGGAAGTCGATTGCCGAACGCGACGTGAAGAAAATCATTCATGAGCTTGAATCAGTCTATCCGCAAAGGGCGTGAAGTAGCAATGGCGATGGCAGATGTATGGAGAGAAGAAGGTATGAAAAAGGGAATGGAGTTAGGTAAAGCTGCTGCGTTGTCTGAAACAGCACTTCAAGTACTGATTGAAAAATTTGGAAGGTTTCGCAAGATATAAAGGAAGGGATTACAAAGGCAGATGCCGCTGCTTTACAACTTTTGATTGTGAATAGTTTTAAGTTTGAGGATATTGACGAAGCCCGAAAATACATTCAGTAGTCAATTCCAATTTATGATAGTTCCCTTTAGAAAAGCAGCCTCACTGTTAAGACTGGTATTCATTCCGGTTTCAATCCCGGGATGAATGCCGGCTCCAATCCATTACATACCTCCAAGGCACGCTGCATGTGGTCAAGGATAGAATTTTTTCAACGTACAATCCTTTGTCACTCCAGAAAAGCGACGAGATTGGCAAGCGTGGAACTCATACCGGCTACATGATCGTCCTGCCGGATGCCTTCCGGCACGTTTTCGCAGACGATCGTGACTTCGGTACCTTCCGGGACTTCATCTAAATTCCAATTCATGATCATGCTTCCAGCAAACGCGGGATCCCCGGATTCAAACACAATGCGTTGCACGATCCTCTTGCCCGGAATAAGTTCAAGGAATTCCCCCTGGGCAACATCCGAGTTGTCTGAAGTTTTACCTGCAGGATGATCCGAACCGATATAGGTTAGGGTCATGCAATAAAAGCCACCCTCCTTGCGTCGAACGCATCGATTCTGCCCTCCATTCCTATGGGAGGAAGCCAGGTAACGAGCGCCTTCGGGTCCATAAATGCCTGATAGACTGCTTGCGGCTTCGCTTTTATGATCCTTGATGCAGTGCGGATTCTATTCGATTTGTTATTCATCTAAAACGCCCCTTCTTTTGGGAATATTTAATGGCGGCCGAGATGGTTATGATAGATCAGCAGGGCTTTCGCTCGTGTTGCTATACATAGATGATCTCTCCTACCTCGGTATACATTGGGTTGGCGGGTATCCCATGAAACGTTTAAATTCCTTTATGAAGTGCGCCTGATCGTAGCAGTATTCGATGAAATACCAGACGGTTTGCGGGGCTCTTTTCTCATCCAAATATATCCTGCAGCGGTGCACTGAGCCCGCCGAAGGTAAAAGACAGGACGAACTCATCCGCACCGCTGATGAAGGCCCTGTTTTCCACAATGTCCTGCCCGTCCAGCTTGTATACCGTCACGGTCCGGTTTTGCGGATCGACAATCCAGTATTCCTTCACGCCGCACACCAGGTACAGTTCCAGCTTGGTGATCAAGTCCTTTCGCTTGGTGGACGGGGATAGCACTTCGACGACCAATGTCGGGACGCCCTGGTACTTGCCTTTTTCGTCGATTTTTTCCTTATCGCAGATCACCATGATGTCGGGTTGAACGACGCAAATGTTGTCTTCCGATTTCACCAGTTTGATGTCGAAGGGAGAAGTAAGGGGCGTGCAGTTCTTGCCTTTGAACCAAGTGTAGAAAATGCCGTGCAATTCATGAACCGCATGCTGGTGGGCGTAAGTTGGCGATGCCAGGTTGTACAGCGACCCATCGATCAGCTCATACCGCTGTTCCGACTTCTCGACCAAATCCAGGTATTCTTCATAGGTCACCCATTCCCCGTCCGTACGGTATTCCGGCGCGTCTTCTCTTGCCAGAGAGGATTCCGTTTCAATCGGGATCATTTTTGCAGCGTCACGTCCGTTCTTCGTCACGATGATTTCCTCACCGGCTTCTGCAAACTTCAAGTATTTGCCAAAGTTGTTCTGCACCTCGGTCGAAGGTACTCTCATGAAAATCACCTCAAAATAGCTAACCTGATTCGATTATATCCAATATTTAGCTATTAAACAACCGAAAATATAAATATATTAGCTAAAATTACGTGTCCATTCCGCCGAAATAACGACTTCATTTTACTGCGCCATCTTATGTTTTGCTATAATGGTCATACAATAACATGATAATGTGTATTAATATTATGTGATAAAGTACCAATTTCATCCTTCGATCTAATCGGTATGATCTCCGAAAAATCCAAATTAGCAATCTTGTTTGTTGTATCGTTTATTTGTAACAACGGTTTAGCGATCTTTTTTGAATAATAAAATGAAACCAGAACAATTAGAAACAGCACAAAAATAATTAAGTATATATAATAACTCTGTAACATTTGTACAGCTTCATCTACTGGTTGGAATGAGGTCATAGAAAAAATATATGTTGTTTCACCAGCTGCATCTTTTATAGGGCTAATTAATATTTTGTATTTAATGTTATTTTCCTCATAGTCCATTGTTTTAGCATCGCTATTATGATTTTCATTTAAAATCAGGTTTGCTTGAAATTGTTTTATTCTTTCGATAAAAACACGATTTGTATAAATGTTCGAGCCTGTAGTCCTTTCCGGTAATTGTAATTTCTTAATCTCTCCACTAAAAAAAAACTCCGAGCTTTTTTTAGGTTTAGGAGTTTGTTCCTCTTCAGCTTTTTTGCCAAACAACTTTTCTGATAGCTGCTTATTCTCTACCCTGAAAATATAACTAACGAACTGCTAAAAAAAGCAATACTAAGCTAACCGGCTATACCCTAATTTCCA
>NZ_JBFEGN010000125.1:0-7227 GCF_047228825.1 Siminovitchia jepli | reverse complement strand
CCGTGTTCCAAATAAATCTAAATAAAGCATATATAAAATCCCCATCTAAAAACAGGTGGGGATTATTTGACGCTTACAAAACAACTCTATTAGATAAAGGAATTTTATCAATCAAACAGCAAGTTACTCGTTTAGAGGAATATCGTACCCGCCTTATTTCCGATGTGGTAACGGGAAAAGTCGATGTACGTGATATCGAAATACCTGAATATGAAGCCGACTCTGATGAAACTATCGACGATGAAATTGATGATAATCTCGTCTTAGATGAAGAAGACGGAGAAATGGAGGTGGAATAACATGAGCGACGATTTTCATATGGAAATATCTATACCAGCAGATAACGATGGATATATACTTTTGCAATGCCCCAACTGTGGTACTTTCTTCAAAGCTACTCCTTCTGATATTGAGGACGATGGCGTACTTGAACTTTTTTGTCCAAGTTGTGGCCTTGTAGGAGAAGACTACATTACAGAGGATGTATTAGAGTTGGCTATGGCAATGGCGCAAAACAAGGCGATGGACATGATCCACGAAGAATTTAAAAAAATGGAGCGTCAATTTAGGAAAGGACCTGTTACTTTTAAGGCTGGAAAACGTCCCAAGCATGAGCCTGAAAATCCAATTCGTTCTGGCATTGAAGCTCTAGAAATCGTATCATTTCCGTGTTGCAAGCGCACTGCCAAAGTAAAGCCTATTCTAAGTATGACCGGGTGCTACTGCCCGTTTTGTGGGGTGAAAAATTATGAAGTTGAATAGAGCAGACTTAAGAAAAATCATGTATGATTTCAACAGTATTTCTAGTCGTCTTCTACAAGCTGATTTCAACGACTATACAAATGTGCTATCAAAATTTATTGCATTTATTAAAAATACACCTATTATTATTGATTACATTATAGCTTGTGGAGTTTGTGATCAAGACTTGAAACAAGAGTTTGACGAAGTTAGTCGTTCTTACGGAAGATGTATTTTTTCTCTTGGAGATACAGATGAAGAAGAGATTCGAAATGTCTTTGCAATCTTAAACTATATTGCTGAAAATAACATCGAAATACATCTAGGCGTTGCCTTTGGATATTCGTCTTCAAAAAAATATCAAGACAAAATCAAAGGATTCAACGACCGAGTTGTTATGGTATTAATTCACCATATAGAAAGATACTTAACCAAGATAGGAATTGATATGGGAGTTGATGAAAAAATTATTTATTCAATTACAGTACAAAATGGACAAGTCAATATTGCCAACGACAATGCTTCCATTTCAGCAACCAATACAGTGGGCATTGATACTACCCAACTTGAAAAGTTGATACAAGCAGTGAGAAAAACTGCTGATGGTTTATCAAACGAAGATGCTGAAATTTTGAATAGCAATTTAGAAGTTATAGAAGAAGAAATAAAATCTGAAAACCCTAGAAAAGGTTTTATAAAAACTGCAGTTTCCGGATTGAAAATGCTAAAAGGAACCGCTGAGTTTGCTGCGGCAATTACGGCGCTAATTCAATTTATTAATCCATTGTTATAACAAGAACGGAGGTGGAATAAATGACTGCTACTAATACACGAGAAAGTGGTCTGGAATCTTTGATTGTAGATTGGCTTGTAAATCAAAACGGTTATGAGCAAGGAAGCAATGCTGACTATAACCGAGACTATGCTATTGATGAAACACGTCTATTCCGTTTTCTTTCAGCAACGCAGCCGGATGAAATGGAAAAGCTCGGTGTATTTAAAAGCGACTTAAAAAAGGCTCAGTTTCTAAACCGACTGCGTGGTGAAATAGCAAAACGCGGAATTATTGATGTACTTCGTAATGGAATTAAGGTTTATCCTGCCGACCTGGTTATGTTTTATCTTACACCAAGTGAGAAGAACATAAAAGCAAAAGCGCTATTTGAGCAAAATATTTTCAGCGTTACACGACAACTCCAATATTCAAAGGATGCGACTCGTCTTGCCCTTGATCTGTGCATTTTTATCAATGGCTTGCCGGTTATAACATGCGAGCTTAAAAATCAACTTACAAAGCAGAATGTTGATGATGCAGTATATCAATATAAAACCGATCGTGATCCAAAGGAACTGCTTTTCCAATTTAAACGCTGTATGGTTCATTTTGCAGTAGATGATGCAAGGGTCAAGTTCTGTACTAAGCTTGATGGTAAAGCTTCCTGGTTCTTGCCATTTGACAAAGGGTACAATGATGGGGCCGGCAACCCTCCAAATCCTTCTGGTATAATGACAGATTATTTATGGAAGGACATCCTTGAAAAGTATATGCTTGCACATATAATCGAAAATTACGCTCAAGTTGTTGAAAAAGTAGACCAGGAAACAAAAAAGAAAACATATACACAAATTTTCCCACGTTACCATCAACTGTCTGCTGTTGAAAGTCTCCTCGCAGATGTACGACATAATGGTGTTGGCCAAAGATACTTAATTCAACATAGTGCTGGTAGTGGAAAATCAAATTCTATTGCATGGCTGGCTCATCAACTCGTAGGGCTCGAAAAGAATGGAAAAGCCATCATTGACTCTGTGGTAGTTGTTACAGACCGTGTAATACTTGATAAACAAATTCGAGATACGATAAAACAATTTATGCAGGTTTCTAGCACTGTAGCATGGGCAGAACACTCTGATGATTTAAGGAAAGCAATCAATGGCGGTAAGAAGATTATAATAACTACTGTACATAAGTTCCCTATTATTCTTGATAGTATAGGTTCAGAACACAAAGGGCGTTCTTTTGCCATAATTATTGACGAGGCCCATTCATCACAGAGCGGTAACATGTCGGCTAAGATGAATATTGTATTATCAGGTGAAGTTACTGGAGAAGAGGAAGATTTTGAAGATAAAATCAACCGTCTTATGGAAGGGCGCAAAATGCTGAAGAACGCTAGCTATTTTGCATTTACCGCTACTCCGAAAAACAAAACCCTTGAAATGTTTGGTATCCCATACCAAGACGGAGATGAAATTAAACATCGTCCGTTCCATGTATATACAATGAAGCAAGCAATTCAAGAAGGTTTTATTTTAGATGTACTTAAATACTATACCCCTGTTGACAGTTATTACAGACTTGCTAAAACCATTGAAGATGATCCTTTATTTGACAAGAAAAAAGCACAAAAGAAACTCCGTCAATTTGTAGAAAGCAATAAATTTGCCATATCACAAAAAGCAGAAATCATGGTGAACCACTTTCATGATCAGGTTATTTCAAAAGGAAAAATCGGAGGAAAAGCGCGAGCTATGGTGGTTACGAGTAGTATAGAGCGCTGTATAGAATACTATTACGCAATTAATAAATGCCTTGCTGACAGGCGTAGTCCTTATAAAGCTATTATTGCTTTTTCTGGGGAAAAAGAATATGGTGGTAAAACTTTAACCTCTGCAGCAATTAATGGCTTCCCAGATAATACAATTGAGAAGGTGTTCCGTAAGGATCCATATCGATTTCTTATAGTGGCTGATATGTTCCAAACGGGTTATGATGAACCACTACTCCATACAATGTACGTTGACAAAATGCTATCTGATATAAAGGCGGTTCAGACTCTATCTCGACTGAACCGCTCTCATCCACAGAAACATGATACTTTTGTACTTGATTTTGCAAATAAAACAGAGACCATTGAAGCAGCATTCTCAAAATATTATCGGACAACTATTCTGTCTAATGAAACTGATCCGAACAAGCTTTATGATCTCATAGCAATTATGGAATCCCATCAAGTATACGAAAGTGGGCATGTTGATTCGCTTGTTGAACTGTACTTAAATGGTGCAGAACGTGATAGGTTAGATCCTATCCTCGATGCATGTACTGCTATTTACAAAGAGCTTGATGACGAAGGGAAAATTGAATTCAAAAGTGCAGCAAAAGCATTTGTTCGAACATACGGCTTTCTTGGAGCTATTCTTCCTTACGGTAATGCAGAATGGGAAAAGCTATCAATATTTTTAAATTTATTAATACCTAAACTTCCTTCTCCCAAAGAAGATGATTTATCTCAAGGGATACTAGATTCAATTGATTTAGATAGTTACCGAGTGGAAGCTCGTGATTCTATGTCTCTTGTATTAGATGATGCTGACGCTGAGATTGGCCCTGTACCTGCTGGTCGTGTAGGTGGCATAGTGGAGCCAGAAATGGATTTGCTTTCTAGCATTCTTTCATCATTTAATGACTTGTTCGGCAATATAGACTGGAACGATGCTGATAATGTTCGCCGCCAAATTCTAGAAATACCAGGAATGGTTACAAAAGACGAGCGCTATATTAACGCAATGAAAAATTCAGACAAGCAAAATGCGCGTATGGAAAGTGAACGTGCCCTTCAGTCGGTTATATTTAGTATAATGGCGGATAATATGGAGTTATTTAAGCAGTTTAATGATAATCCTTCGTTTAAGAAATGGCTGTCGGATCTTGTTTTCAATTTAACGTATAACCCTGAAGGAAAGCCATTTGAAACTCCTTACAATGATTCAAATAACAAATAAGCTGTTACGAGAGAGGTAAAGGATTATGGCTAAACGAGGAAAAAGTATAAATTTGTTTTTAATGGATGGCACACCAAATGGGAGAATAAAGTGTACTCTTGCTAATTGGACAGGCGTGGCTTACAAAATACCTCGAACAGAACTAGATAAGTGCAAGGGACGCGAAGATTTATCACAGAGCGGTGTTTACTTCTTATTTGGCACTTCCGATCAAACAGACGACAATATGGTTTATATTGGTCAAGCTGGAGTACGAAAAAATGGAGAGGGTCTTCTCTGTCGGTTGATAGAACATAAGCGAAATCCTGATAAAGATTATTGGACAGAGGCTGTTGTATTCACTACGTCCAATAACTCCTTTGGTCCCACAGAGATAAGTTATCTTGAGAACCGCTTTTGTGGACTTGCAGTAGAGGCAAACCGGTATGTGGTTAAGAATGGAAACGACCCTACTCCAGGAAATATAACCGAGGAAAAAGAAAGTGAGCTTGAAGAGTTCATTGATTACGCTAAGATTATAATGGGCGCTCTTGGACACAAATTATTCGAACCACTAACAGATAAACCAAAAGCAGCTATCACTGTAGAATCTCCCGAAGAAGAATTGCTTCTCTTTATGAAGCGAAAAAGTCGTAAGAGTGGACAAGTAATTGAGGCAAGCTGTAAGCAAACAAACGAGGGCTTTGTCGTCTTACAAGGCAGTCGTATAGAAACTATAGATTCTGATAGCATTCCACCTGGAATTAAAGAACGCAGACAAAAAGCCAAAATAGATGAAAATGGAATACTTCAAGAAAACATCTTATTTCGTAGCCCATCATATGCTGCTGCCTTTGTCATTGGGGGGCACGTAAATGGACTGGTAGAATGGAAAACGAAAGACGGGGTATCATTGAAAGAAATAGAAAACAGTGAAGAAAATTAAGCGGAAATTTACATCCATCCTGTCTCCTCAACCCTGTTAATATATCTAACCTATCAACTCAACCCTATCACTTTCAAGGCAGTTGATATGTTACCGCAAACAATAAAAATAAGGGTTTTCTGACATTATTTCTTCCGGCAAAGTAACCGTGAGAAAAACCTAATGTCTGGAAACCCTTTATTTATCAGTATTTTTAGTAGAGCTACTTCTCAACCCTTGACATCAAGACAACACACTCAACGTGCACCGTATGCGGAAACATGTCCACGGGTTGCACTTCCATTGTCTTGTAGCCGTCATCTTCGAGTATACGCAGATCCCGCGCGAGCGTTGCCGGGTTGCACGAAACGTACACCACTTTCTTAGGTTTCATGTCAATGATCGTCTTCAACAATGTTTCGTCGCAGCCTTTTCTGGGCGGGTCGACGACGAGGACGTCGGCCTTCACGCCTTCTTTATACCATTTCGGAATGACACTCTCTGCTTCCCCTACCGCAAATTCGACGTTGTGAATACCGTTCAACTCTGCGTTCCGCCTGGCATCTTCTATCGCTTCCGGTACAATCTCGACGCCGTATACTTTTTTCGCTTTTTGTGCCAGGAACAGTGAAATGGTTCCGATACCGCAGTAGGCGTCGATGACGGTTTCTTGCCCGGTAAGCTGGGCATATTCGAGCGCCTTATCATACAGCACCTTCGTTTGCTCAGGGTTGACCTGGTAAAAAGAGCGGGCTGAAATCGCAAATCGGATATTTCCAATGTAATCGTAAATGAATTCATCGCCCCAAAGGATGTTGGTTTGCTCGCCAAAGATGACGTTTGTCCGCTTTGTATTAACGTTATGGACGATGGATTTTACACCGGGAATGGCATTAACGATCGTCTTTACCAATTTTTTCCGGTTTGGGATATCAGACGTTTTCGTAATCAATACGACCATGATGTGGCCTGTTACTTTGCCGCTTCGCACCATAATGTGCCGGAGCGTTCCTTTATGTGTATTCTCATCGTACGCCCTCAGTCCAAATTCACTGCAAACCGTCTTCAACTTTTGGAGAACGGCATCATTTTCTTCCATTTGGATAAGGCATGCTTCCATGTCGATGATTTCATGTGTGCGCTGCTTATAAAATCCGCCGACAAGGCCGCCTTCGCGCTCACCGATCGGAACTTGCGCCTTGTTCCTGTATCGCCACGGGTTGTCCATGCCCAAAACAGGGTGAACCGGCACATCATCAAGCTTTCCAATCCGCTGCAGGATTTCCCGCACTTGTTTTTCTTTTGCCAAAAGCTGTCCTTGATAGCTCATGTGCTGCAGCTGGCAGCCGCCGCATTCTTCGTAAATGGGGCAAGCAGGCGCTACCCGGGACTCGCTCTTTTCCAGAAGTTCGATCAGACGTCCAAATCCGTATCCTTTATTTAATTTGGTTACTTGGATGGTCGCTTTTTCACCCGGGAGTACACCGGCTACAAACAACGGATAACCGTCTATTTTTGCCACGCCTTTACCTTCATGGGTCAAGTCTTCAACATAAACGTTGCAATACTCATTTTTTCGAATGTCTGGATGTTTGTTCACGATTTACGCCCTCTTCTTTGCAGTTTGCTGATAAGATTGTAACACATATCGCTGCAGAAATAGAAAGGGACAGCGCTTAAACGGTGCCTTACACATCTGCCTGCTTAATGAATATGATGAATCACAGACCACCCGTTCAACGGGTGGTTTGACTCAGCCCTGTAAGGGCATGTTACTGGCAACGCCTTAAAGGCGT
>NZ_JBFEGN010000124.1:0-7267 GCF_047228825.1 Siminovitchia jepli | reverse complement strand
GGAGGACTTTTTATCATACGTAAAGGTACTTCCGTTTCTGTTCTCCCACGCATAGCGTGGGGCTTAATTTGGAGTTATACTTTACTTGAAAAAAAGAACGAAGCGTCGTTGTACGCTTCCGTCCTTTATCATTAAATGGCATGTTTTCGTTTATTCATTTGCTTGCTCCGTAGTTGGCCGCATGCCGCATCAATATCCGTACCTTGTTCCATGCGAACGCCGCAGTGGATGCCCCGTTTTTTCAACGTATCAAAAAATGTCCGGATTGCTTCCGGTTCGCTTCTTTGATATTGACCATGCTCATCAACCGGATTGTAAGGGATCAAATTTACATATGTGAGCTGCCGCCTGTTTGCGAGAAGGCCGGCCAATTCACTCGCTTCTTTTTCAGTATCGTTTACATCTTTTAGCAAAATATATTCAATCGTTACCCTTCGGTTCGTTTTTTCCAAATAATAGTCAAGAGCTTCCATTAACTTTCGAATCGGAAACGCCCTGTTGATTTTCATGATTTGCGTCCTTAATGCATCGTTTGGGGCATGCAGGGAAAGGGCCAGGTTCACCTGCAAATTCTCGTCTGCAAAGTCATAAATTTTGTGTGCAAGCCCGCTAGTTGAAACAGTAATATGCCTGGCGCCGATGGCCAAGCCTTTCGGGTCATTGACAACGCGCAAAAATTTCATTAAGTTATCGTAATTATCAAACGGTTCGCCTATTCCCATTACGACGATGTGGCTTACCCGCTCGTCTTTCCCTCTGTCATCCAGGAATGCCTGCACTTTCATGATTTGACCGACAATTTCACCGCTTGTTAAATCCCGGTTTTTTTTCAACAGGCCGCTCGCACAAAAGCTGCAGCCGATATTACAGCCGACCTGGGTAGTCACGCAAACCGAAAGGCCGTAGTGAAAGCGCATCAGCACCGTTTCAATTAAATTTCCGTCTTCCAGTTCAAACAGAAATTTTATCGTCCCGTCTTTTGATTCTTGTTGGACCGCCAGTTTCAGCGGCTGGATCGTAAAATGCTCTTCCAGCAGTTGAATGCATTCTTTATTGACATTGTTCATATGAGAAAAATGTTTGACGCGTTTTCTGTACAGCCAGTCCCATACCTGTTGGGCCCGAAACTTCCTTTGTCCATGGTCCACAAGCCATTCCGACAGCTGATCAAACGTCAATCCATATATGGATGGTTTCATTTAACAACCTCTTTCTGGGAAAATCAAATGCTGTTATTATCATACTATCATCGGTTACAGGAAACAACCCGGTGGCATTATAAGCTGTTTTAAACCCAAACTTTTTTACATGTTCAATGCATTCTTTCCTTGTTGAAGGCTCCGTCATGCTTTTCAATTGAACCGATACCGAATGATTTTGCGCAGCTATGACAAGTTGGTTAACCGAAAAAACTGCACGTACGGCTCAACTTGCAAAAAGCAGCTGCCGCAGCGTTTTGTTCTTATTATTTTGTAAATGGTATTAAATATGGAGATTGTTAGAGAAATCCACATCATAAATGGGGGAGTGTTACGCTAGCGAGACACTCATTTTATTTTAAAAAAGCCCTGAAACCTTGTTTTATCAGGTTTCAGGGCTTTTTAATACTACACTTTGCAGAACGGGGAAATTAACGTGAAAGGAGTGAATCCTGCTCCTTTTCAGGTGCGAATCAATGTAGCCCGGGCGCAGAATCACATATTTGGCGCTATGCATTATAATGAATGCTCTTTCACTTCCGGCCATTTGCGGGCTGCCCCTTTGTTTATTTGTGTGCAAAGCAGCAGAGCGGAGGCAAGCAATCCGAAGCAAAGCCACAAAGCAGCGGGAATGCTTCCGAAGCGGTCAATCATCATTCCGCCCAATCCGGGGCCCAAAATTTGCCCGCCGGCAAAAAAGACGGTCACGTATCCCAATGCAACGGGTGCATAGGCCTGGTGAATTTGCTCTGTAGACAGGGCCTGTGAGAGCGACAGCATGCCTACATATGTAAGCCCCCACAGGAATTGGCTGACATAAAACCAGAAGGCTGCGGGCATTAAAACCGGGATCAGGATGGAAATTCCGGCAATGACAAGGGTTATGGCAAGGGCCATTTTCCGTCCCATTTTATCTGATACGGCGCCCCAAAAAGGCCCGCTCACAATGCTCATCAAACCGCCCAGTCCCATGATTTGCCCCGCCGCATTGCGGCTTAATCCCGACTCCAATATATAGCTGAACAAAAAGCTTTGCGGGATTAAATACGCAAATCCGAGCAATCCGTAAATGATTCCGATCAACAGTACGTCTTTTTGCAAATAAACCTCTTTTAAAAGGCTGCCCTTTCCGTTTATATCCTTTTTCAAAACGGGGGGATCCTTCAATCCCCTTTGGCCAATGATGCCGGCAACGATGGACATGATGCCGAAAATGAGCCAAAGAAAACGCCAGCCGTCTTCATCAAACCATGAAGTAAAAAGCGGGACGAGCATGCTGGAAATAAGGGTTCCCAATCCCATGCCGCTGATGGCAAACCCGATCATCAGCCCCCTGCGGTCTGGAAACCAGCCGACAAGGAGGTTGATGATCGGCGTATATGTAAAAGCCGTTCCAATCCCCAATATGACCATGCCGAAGAGGGCGGAAAAAAAGTCATCGACCGAATAGAGATACATCAATCCGGCAGCAACCAGATACGTCCCAATCACGATCAGCCGCTTAGATCCCCATCTGGCGGCCATCACCCCGACAAAAAGGACCATTCCCATATATCCAACCGCCGTCGAAGTTCCCAGCATTCCTGCTTGTTTATACGTCAATACAAGACTGTCCATCATAAATGGCATTAATATGCCGTATGTCATTCTTGCAAAGCCAGATGTGCAGATAGTTATGAACATACTGACAATACCGAACAAAAACATCTTTTTCTTCAGCATCTTCACCGCCTTTTGACAATAAATCCGGAAATTGCGGCTGCCTCGATGATGATTTTTTTCTAAACCGGAAATATCATCTTCATTATATCATAAGCGGCTTTATGAGTAGAGATGATTTTTAGTTTACATAATATTATTATGGTTAATCATTTTGAATTCCAATCATTGAAGCGCCTGTCCGCTTCTTTAGGACCGGACAGGAACACCTCGTTTTCCCAAACTTGGGGGAAGAAAATCATTGCTTGTCTTCCCCGTTGATTTTTACTTTTTCACAGCCAACATACACACACGAAAACAGTTCCAGCCCGTCTTTCGCTTTTACCATTCCTTTTAAGTACGGTGTCAGCAAATCTTTAAAATCCGCTTCCACCCCTTCTTCTTCCAAAATCCCGTATACATACATTTTTTTTTCCTCAAATAAAAACGCAACATTACCGACAGCTTGTTCCTTGGAATTGACGACATTTAATACTTGGAAATGCGGTGTTACAATTTCCGGCGAAAAATAAATTTCCATGGTTCGTTCTCCTTTTACGTAAACTTTAATTGTTCAAAAAGCGTATCCTTGTTTTCGGATGGCTCCTCTTTGCCCACCCGGATGAAAAACAGGCATAGTATCGCACAAAGCAACGTAAGGCCGGCTGTTGTCAAAAACATGCCCGTCCTTGACCAGTCCATCAATGCACTGAAAACAGGGGGACCGACCGCGACTCCCAAAAAACGGACAGACCCATATAAAGATGTAACAAATCCCCTCCGCTCCGTTGAAACCGACCCGGTTATAAAGCTGTTGACACATGGGAGAACCAGTCCCGTTCCAATACTGCTGAAAACAAGGACGGAAAAAAAGGGGATCAGTTGTTTAAAGAAAATCAAGATTGTAAAGGAAGCCGTCATCAAAATGAGACCGATTATAATCAGGGTCTTCATCAATTTCATTTTTTTTCCGATTTTACTTCCCGTAAAATAGGATGTCGTGGTCATAAACAATAGGGGAATGGCTAATATTCCCCCCTTCAGCACACCGTCAATATGATAATCCTTTTCAAGAATATCGGAAATGTAAAACAGGATTCCAAACAGGGTAAACAAACAGGCCGCCCCCGTTAAATAGGCAACAAACAGCCAACGGCCCTCTGTTTTGAAAACAGACAAAAGTCCTTTTACATACGCTCCTGCGGATGGGGGCTTTTCATCCTTTTTCTTTTCTTTTACAAAGAAGATGGTTAATAATACGGAAATCAGACAAAAAATGGGAAACGCAAAAAATGCCGCATACCAAATGATGAGCGCAAACAAAGAACCAAGAATCGGACTGATAACCTTTCCAAACCCGTTTGAGGCTTCCACCAGTCCCAACACCTTGCTTTGTTCCCCTCCTTTAAACAAATCGCCTGTTAATGCCATCGCAATGGGTGCTGTTCCGGCTGCCCCGATCCCTTGCATAATCCTTCCTGCAAGCACCCATATGTATGCATTGGAAAACCAGGCTGCTGCGGCACCGGCTAAAATCCCGCCGCTTCCGTACAATATCAGGGCAGGTATGATCACTGCCTTTCGGCTGAACCGGTCTGATAAAAAGCCCAATACCGGAATTGCTATGGCAGCCGCCATGGAAAAGACAGTGATCACAAGGCTAACTTTAAATTGTGAAATATCCAGTTCTGCTTTCATCTTGGGCAGAATAGGTATTAACATGGAATTTCCCAAGACTAATATGAGCGGAATAGAACTGATGGCTAGTATCGTTAACCCTTTTCGTTTTTTTTCAGGCATCTTTTTGTCCCTCGCTTTGGCGGGAAGAATGATCCTGGTTATTATTTGATTCAAAATTTGATTTTATTCAATGGCTTTTTTCCAAAGGTTAAAGGATAAATTTGCTCTTTCGCAATAGACCCGTCCGGCTTCTGACCTCTCTTCAAAAGGACGAACGCGTTAGCGTTTTTCTTCAAAAAAATTTTTCTGTGTCCGGCTCCACAGACAGGACGTCCCAGTGCCGCCGGCGCCACGGGACGTGACGACCTAAGGCGGCCGCGCCCAGCCCCTCGATGTATATGCGTGTTTCACCTCATTTGCCCGTACTGAGCAAGGCGCCTGCGCTTTTCTTTTTAAAAATCAATCATGATATACACGTTCACCCATTTTTTGAATATCCTATCCTAGAAATATGGAGGAGGCGCTTATCCCTATGGAGTTTTTATCTTTACCCGAAAGAACTTCAGGAAAAAGAACGTATGGAATCACGTCCATAGCCGATTTTGGAACCCCCACGAGAGAACTGGAAAACATATTGGCCGATTTCGGGCAATTCATTGATATAGCCAAGCTGGGAGTAGGTTCAGCCTACATTACACCGAACATAAAGGAAAAAATAAACCTTTATAAACAATATGAAATCGATGTTTACTGCGGGGGAACATTATTTGAAAAATGTTTTGAACAAAATAAAATTGTTGAATATGTTTCTTATTTAAAAGGATTGGGCATTCACTGGATTGAAATATCAAACGGAACGATCGATATTCCGCTTCAAGAAAGGCTCTGCCTCATCCAGGAGTTGAAAGAAGAATTCAACGTCATCGCAGAAGTCGGTTCAAAAGATGCAAATAAAGAAATGTCGGTATTCGATTGGAAGATGGAAATAGAGCAATTATTGGAAGCGGGGTGTGACTATGTTATTACGGAAGGGAGAGATTCGGGGACTTCCGGAATATACGAAAAAAGCGGAGATATAAAATCGGATTTGATCCACGAATTGCTGAAAGAAATTGACAGCAAAAAAATTATTTTTGAAGCTCCCCTGCCCAAACATCAAATGTATTTCATAAATGAAATTGGGCCGAATGTCAACTTGGGGAATGTAAAGCCCGCCGATGTGCTCGTTTTGGAGGCTCAGCGCTGCGGACTGCGCTGCGAAACATTTTATGTGGAGGCGCGTGAATGCAAGTTAACATTATAAGACATCTTCCCACTGAGTGGAATAAAAAAGGGAAGCTTCAAGGAAAGCGGGACATACCCATTTCCCCCGTAACACGGGAAATGCAAAGACATATTGACAAAAACAAAAAAAACCTTTATCGGCTGGGCCCGTTTCAGAAAGTGCTGGCAAGCACACTGAAAAGGACGATTCAAACAGCCCGGCATTACGGTTATCAGCCTGAAATTGACCCATTGCTGGATGAGCTGGATTTCGGCCCATTTGAAGGCATGCAAAAATCCTTATTATTTGAAACCTTTGGAGAAAGATGGGCCCAAAATCCGAAAGAGGTAAAATTGGGTGAATCACTAAGTACCTTGGAACATCGCATTGAATTATTTTTGGAGAAGTATAAAAAACAAAAAAACATTTTGATCTTTGGGCACGGTTCATGGTCGAGAGCTTTGATTTCGTACTATCAAACCGGAGATATTAATGAAATGAACAAGATCGTTTTTGACAATAATGAATGCATTACGCTTAACTTCAATCGGCGGAAACTGGAGATCTTTTAAGGTCTCCTTCTTTGTTATTTCTTTCTCCAATAAGGTGTCAGGGCCAACATTTTATGGAAATTCAACCCATAAAGAAAATCAATGATGTTGGTTGACATAAACTGGCATACAACAGCAAATAGGATAATCTTATAATCTATGACCAGCGAGGTAAAAAGAAAAATGGTTAAATTAATCATCATCATCACTTTTCCCGGTCTCCAGTTTCTATGATAGGCAATCATTAATGCCGGTATGACCATTCCCCCGCTGGATGCACCCGCCCTGATGAGCAGGCCGACCCCCAGGCCGAAAAACAGACTGCCTGCGGCCAGATCAATCAGAATATGACCGTGCGGCAAATGGACTTGTGCGGTTAAAATGCTGATGGTCATTGAGGTCGTGGCGACAGAAAGAATCGTTCGAAACGTCCATGTATAGCCAAAGTAATTTAAAGCAAACAACAAGAATACGGCGTTGGCGAGCCATAAAGAAAATCCAAGGGTTAAATCGAACCAATGATTGAGCAGCAAGGCTATGCCGGCCGCCCCCCCGGAAGGAATGGAATGCGGAAAAAGAAAGATGGACATCGACATGCCCTGCAAAAAAGCGCCAATAAATAAACAAGCATATGTTAATAATAGACGCCTCATAAGAAGCGGTCATTACCTTTTAAATAAACATTGATATCTTCCACTTGTCTCCCCTCCGAAAAAGCATCCTTCCTTGTCCATTTTATGAGCAAGTACTAAAATTTATGAAACATCGGGGAAATCTTGTGGCTTTTTAAAATCAGGAAAAATCAAAACCACCAGTGTGAACTGGTGGTTTGCTCTGCGGCTGAAAGCCTCTCTTACCGGCCTCGGCCTAAAAGG
>NZ_JBFEGN010000123.1:0-7351 GCF_047228825.1 Siminovitchia jepli | reverse complement strand
TTCATTGTCACCGCCCTCTGAAAGCGTGCTTTCTTTTTGTGGGTATATACGAAAAAAGGGAACATCGCAAAAAGCTTCGAAGAGGAATATCTTGACAAATTTACTGATATTAGTAATAGATCGTCAAAGCTAAAGAACATTTTATTAACGCGCTGTACCAATAAACAATATGAAAATATATGTTTAGATTATTTAATCGAGGAAGCCGATGGTGAGATTCCTCATATCCCTTTAAAAGGAGAAGATGTTGTTTCCATCTTGTATACGTCAGGAACCACTTCCAAACCAAAGGGCTGCTTGATCACCCACTCTAATTATCTTTTTACAGGAGAGGCAGTTTCGAAATCGCTTTGTTTTACACCAGAGGACCGGGCTTTGATTGTACTTCCCCTGTTCCATGGAAACGGTCAATACTATATGTTTATGCCAGCGTTGACCGTTGGGGCGAGTGTAGCAATTACTGAAAGATTTAGTGCCTCCCAATATTTTAAGCAAGCTAAACGGATGAGAGCAACGATTGGCTCATTGTTTGCAGCACCAATCAGGATGATTTTGAATCAAAGTTATGATGAAGGGGACAAAGAAAACCTTTTACGCACAATTATCTATGCCCAGTCCGTGACACCGGACCAACTTTATGAATTTGAACAAAAATTTAATGTATCCCTTCTCCAGTTATATGGTATGACGGAAACCGTTGCCCCACCATTAATGAATCCGCTTTATGGAAAGAAGGATAATATGAGCATTGGCAAACCAATCATCAGTGCAGAAGTTAAATTGGTGGATGATTCGGGAGCGGAAGTTCCTGTTAATAAACCTGGGCAGATTATTGTTAAAGGCATTCCCGGCCGAACCATCATGAAAGGATATTTTAAAAATGAAAAGGCAACCCGTGAAACTATTCGTAACGGATGGCTATATACAGGGGATAATGCCACAAGAACGGATAAAGACTACTTCTACTTTGTCGACCGGCAGAAAGACATGATTAAACGTGCAGGGGAAAATATTGCGGCCATTGAAGTTGAAAATGCCATTATGCAGCATCCCGATGTGTATGAAGCCGCTGTGGTCGGAATCCCTGATTCAATTAGAGATGAAGCTATCAAAGCTTATGTCATTTTGAAGGAGGGCCGGGGGACTACGGAAGATGTACTAATTGAACATTGTAGAGAACTTCTTGCTGCATTTAAGGTTCCAGATTCCATTGAATTCGTGAATGACTTTCCCCGCACATCGGTAGGGAAAATACAAAAGCATTTATTAAAGAAATTTTCAAAAGGGAACCTGTTATCAAATTAATATTTTCTTGCTGACTAACAATTTATTTGAAAGGATGTCGTCTATGAAAAAGGGACGAGTATTATTTGCTAGTCTTTCCGGTTCCGTTATCGAGTGGTATGATTTCTATTTATACGGCACGGCTACCGGACTGGTATTCTCAACGTTGTATTTTCCAAGTCAAGATCCCGGTATTGGACTTCTCCTAGCTTTTGCAACATTTGGGGTTGGGTATGCGGCAAGGCCTATTGGAAGTATTATCTTTGGTCATTTTGGCGATAAGATCGGCAGGAAATCAGCGTTGATGTTCACCTTAATCGGGATGGGGCTTAGTTCATTTTTAATAGGGCTCCTTCCAACTTACGAACAAATAGGGTTCTTAGCACCGCTCATGTTAGTGGTTTTGCGTCTAATTCAAGGGATTTCCCTTGGAGGTGAATGGGGGGGAGCCGTTCTTTTGGCAACCGAGTATGCTCCAAAGGGTTTAAGAGGGCTTTATGGTTCTGTCCCCCAATTGGGTGTTCCTATCGGCTTGGTGCTTGGGACAATGAGCTTAACGATAATCAGTTACCTTACTACGGAAGCACAGTTCCTGGCTTGGGGATGGCGTGTACCATTCCTTTTCAGCGTTGTCCTTATCGGGTTAGCTTTATGGATCCGAAGTGGGGTTGAAGAAACTCCTGCCTTCAAGCAACATAAAGAAAGTGGGGAACTGGCAAAACTTCCTTTCGCTGAAACCTTCAAAAATAACTGGAAAAGCGTGCTGCATGCTATTGGACTGAAACTGGGAGATGGTTTTTTCAATGTATTTTTAATGTCGTTCGTCCTTTCTTATTCTACGGTTTATCTAGGCTATTCCAATCAAGTCGCCCTAACGGCGCTTACTATCGGGTGTGCTACCATGGTCCTCACAATCCCGTTTGTGGGCTATCTTTCAGATTTTATTGGAAGAAAAACAATATATATAGCGGGATTGCTTTTAATGATTCTATTAGCTGTTCCCTATTTTTCACTAATGGCCAAAGATGCTTTATGGCTGTACCTTATGCAAGGAATCATGCTGGGTATCATATGGGCCTCTATTTTCGCTACACAGGGAACCCTATTTTCAGAACTGTTCCCGGCAAAGGTACGTTATACCGGTTTATCATTCGGATATCAAGTCGCAGCTGCTATTGTAGGTTTTGGTCCAATGATTTGGACCACTATGGCTGAATCTTTCGGGCCTTCCCCTTGGGTTTTTGGAAGTTTCATGATCGCGGCATTACTTTTGTCACTGGTATTAAGCTTTTTTGCTCCTGACACAAGAAAAAGCTCGCTCTATGATGATTATCCCGATGGATTGGGAAATTTTAACTCCTCGGCCATGCATAATAAGAAAATAGGTGAATAATCAGCAACATGATAGCTCTAATATCTTGCGATAATTAATAGTAAAAAATACCCTTTCATAAAAAGTGTCATTCCCTTAGACATGCTCAATAATTATAATTGGGAGATAAATAGGCAGTCATTCAGTGGAAAATTTCTTGTCAATCATACAAATAATATCATTGTTAGTATATTTCAGTGTCCACAATTAACAACATTTAACTCAATTAAGTAATTCTCAAAAATTGTGCAGCCAATAAGTATGGTTTCATTATATAAAAGCACCCATCGGGGTGCTTTTATATATCGAATAATAAATTTTTAGGTTAGACAAAAGGGAAGGCTGAATCTCTCAATAGTATTATTCCGCCTCTTTTTTTTAGTAAGCTTCTCAAAAAGTCATATATGAAAATTTTTCCGGCCTTTTCAATAACCTCGTATCTGTTCCGTTCTAGTTTAATTTGCTTATGACAAATCTCCTTGTAACTATTCTTCCAAATTTACGTTAAGATGGTAATAGACTTATATTTTTGGGAGGAAGATCTGTGGATATTCTAGGAAAGACGATCCAAATATATATGCCCGACGGTTCACCCACCAGTATAAAAATAGCTGAAATTACTACGAGAGTAATTCAGTTGGTTTTAATCCCGAGAAATAAATTAACTATGGCCGGACAGAGGCCGGAAGCAAAAGATGTAGGGGTATACTTTCTATTTGGAAAATCAGATACGGATGGAAAGCCGAATGTATATATAGGGGAAGCGGAGAATTGTTATGAAAGAATTAAGCAACATAATAGAGATTCAAAAAAAGATTTTTGGAATACCGCTGTTGTCGTTGCTTCCAAAACAGGAAGTTTTACAAAATCTCACGTGAAATTTTTAGAATCCTTTTTTTATAAAGAAGCTCTTTCCAACGGGCGCTTTCATTTAGAAAATGGCAATATACCTGTTCCATCCGCTCTTCCTGAACCGATGATCGCTGACTTAATGGACAATTTTGAAACAATCAAAACACTGCTTTCCGCTCTTGGATACCCGATATTTGAAAAGGTAGCCAATAGAGAAACGAAAGATATTTTTTACTGTAGAGGCAAGAGTGCAGATGCGAAAGGAGAATATACGGATGAGGGATTTGTTGTATTGAAAGGATCTGTTTGTAATCTAACAGAAGCTCCGTCAGCAGGACAATGGGTGACAAAAATGAGACAAGAATTACTTGAGAATAACATATTAAGTCAAAAAGGAGAGGTCTACGTGTTTACCGAAGACCATATATTTAGTTCCCCTAGCCCGGCAGCAGCTGTCATTTTGGCAAGAAGAGCGAATGGGTGGAGGGAGTGGAAATCGAAAGAGGGATACACATTGGATAAGTTAAAGAGACAAGAGTAAAATCATATTAAATTTGTTAAAAAAATATCCATAAGTCGATATATATATCCTAAAGTTTTGTGGGGACGCCATTAAAAGGGCTATTGAGCCGGTTGCGAAGGATATATCCTTATCTTTGTATCTTACGCAACATTATTTTTATCAAAAAAAATGCGTCAAAAAATTTGCTATTTTAAAACATATCTGTTACTCTTAAGAAGAGTTATTTTTGCTCTCTCTCAGATTTTGTTTTTCGTCTAAGGTATTAGAGCAAGGATAGTAACATACGTGCGAATAATCGCACCGGGAGGCAATATTTTGGAACAAGGTAAAGTTAAGTGGTTCAATGCAGAAAAAGGTTTCGGTTTCATCGAAAGAGAAGAAGGAGACGATGTATTCGTACATTTCTCAGCTATCCAAAGTGAAGGGTTCAAATCTTTAGACGAAGATCAAAGCGTCACTTTTGAGGTTGAACAAGGACAGCGCGGCCCGCAAGCCACAAACGTTCAAAAAGTATATTAAAGGTTGGAAACAGGCCCTTACCCGGGGCCTGTTTCTTTGTTGTGCGTCCGGCATGGGCTCTAACTTGGTGGTGAAAGTCCTCCCACAGGCTTGGCAGTAGGAACTGTTAGCCTATGTTGCAAGCCCCTCCGCTATTCCTAATAAAATAATCCCCAGCATGACAATGGCGATCATAAGATACTGGCGTTTCGTCAACACTTCATTTAGAAAAATCCGTGATAAAATGACCGAGAAAATACCGTGGGCCGCAATCAGGGGGGCGGCGATGATGGCATTGCCAGCTATTGCAAAAACATAGAAAAATTGTCCGGTTGTTTCCAAGATAGCCGCCAGCCCTTTATCATGTTCTTTCAAAATCACAAACGGCTCTTTCTTGATGAGTTTGACATATAGATAGGAAAATAGGCCGACAATCAAGAAAGTGAATTCGTAGGCCAGCAAAGCGGAATCTTCGCTGATCAGTTTTAATTCATCCAAATAGATGCCATCTGCAAATGTTCCCAAGCCATCCAAAATACTATAGAGGATAGGGAAGGTAATGGCCAATACACCTATTTGATATTTTTTTGGAATGACTTCGTTCCTTGCTTGCAGGCTTTCTATTTCACCCTGCTTTTCTAATACAGCAAGGCCAATTACGCCGGTTGTTACAGTGATGATTCCGAAAATGTTGAGGAAGCTCATTTCCCTTGGAAAAAAAATAAATAATAAAAGTGCACTGACAGCACCTGAAGAGTTTTGAACAGGTGCAGCAATGGATAATTCAATATATCTTAATCCGACATACCCAATCGTCATCGACAAAATATATAGAGCTGAAACTGGAAAATACCTGATCATATCAAAAGGATCAAAAGCGACCCCTTTGATCAGCATATAGGAAACCGCATGAATCCCCATGACAATTCCAACCATCGTGACAATTTTTAAATGACTGTACTTGTCGCTGCTATCCGATCCTTTTTTATAATACAGGTTTGCAGCGCCCCAAGAAATAGCAGTTAATATGGAAAAAATAAACCACATGATGTCCGTCCCTCTTTATATCGTAAAAACCTCTTCTATATTATCATAAAGTCGGCAACTCACAACCACAAAAAAATAAGTTGCTCGGAAAAAGAAACGGGTTGAGATATTTTACCCCCTCTAGTTTTTCGCGTGACAAACCTTCCACAGAGGTTCCGTGTCAAGGTGACAGATCCCGTTGAATGACTGGTTTCTGATCAATAGATGATGTTTAAACAAAATTTTGGCTTTTCGCGATGAGCTTTTTTACTAACGCCTTTACATGAATAACTATTTAAAATAGGAAAAATAAAGCAGAAGCTTTTTAGTGTAATCGAAATATAAACCGTGATCCGAAAGGACCGTTCACCCGGATCACGGTTTATCCTTTTCACCTTGCAGTTTCATGAATTTTGGATAAGGAGAAACCTCTTCCAAGGATTTCAGATGCATTGAGAAAGACGACAAAGGAGGCTGGTTCCATTTCCTGGAGTACTTTTTTCAAATAAACGGCTTCCTGCTGCTCAACAACGCAAAGGATCATTGTTTTTTCCTGATTGGAAAAGCCGCCGATCGAGCGTATTTTTGTAAGGCCCCGGTCGATTTCATCCTTGATGATGGTTTGGATCCGTTCTTCGTGTTCAGTGATAATGAGCACGAGCTTTGATGGTGAAGATTGCAATTGGACAAAATCAATCACTTTGCTTGTCACATAAATGGCCATCATTGCATATAAAGCCAGTTCGAGGTTGAAGACAAACGCAGAACAGACGACAACCAATCCATCAACGATTAACTGTGAGTAGCCGCTGGACAAACCTGTGTACTTTTTAACAATTTGTGCGACGGTAGCCAGCCCTCCAGTCGATCCTTTTCCTCTGTAAACAATGCCCAGGCCAACTCCCAGGAGGATTCCCCCATAAATTGCTGCCAGCAAAGGATTATCGATGGTAAAAGGGATGTCGGCACTGACCCAAATGGTGAAAGGAACGAAAAATGTGCCTGCCAGCGTCTTTAAACTGAAATCTTTGCCCAGAACGAGAAAGCCTGCAATAAAGACCGGTATATTAATGATCCATTGAACATAAGCGGGGTTATATTGATACAACTCGTAAAGAATCGTACTGATACCGGATACTCCGCCTGCTGCCAGCCTGGCCGGCAAGAGAAAAATATTATAGGATACACCGACCAAAGCGGCGCCGAAAATAATGGAAAGATATTCTATAAACCGTTTTGTCTGTATAGACTTCGTCATTTTTACTCATTCCTTCCGTTCAAAAATGCCACTGCCATCTTAACATAGAAAGGAGCATTCCTGTCATGAAAGAAATTTGAGGATAGCTTCAGCGGGGGATTAGGCTCGCACGATGTGGGTCATTCAGGCGGTTGCCACACGATGTGGGCAGAATTAAGGCTAAGATCGAAAACGTCCTGTTGGCAAGCTTAGGCAGCGACACCCTTGAAAAAGGATACGCTTTTTCCTTGCGATAATAATGCTGTTGTTCTGCCGACGTTTGCACTATTACATCCTGTACGTCGCAACACCTTTTCGATCAACACCCTGTCGACCCGAACGAATCGGGTTATTGCTGGCAGTTTGATCTCCCACTTATCATTCTTGTATTACCTCAAATTCTTGAAGTGGGAGTCTTACTGCCTTGATATAAAGTCCCACGCCGAACCGAAAGACCCTTATAAAACCCCCGGATAGATCCTGTATGAGTAAAATGTTTGTGGGCGAATAGTTGTTCCTCTCATTTGAGGCCTAAGTGGGGTTTGCTCTTACGAAATGA
>NZ_JBFEGN010000122.1:0-7587 GCF_047228825.1 Siminovitchia jepli | reverse complement strand
ACCCAGATTTGTAAATTGTTCCCAAAAGAGCGCTGAATTAGTTTTCGGCAAATTTACTTTCGTAATTTGGGATAATAGGAGATTTTATAAAAGTAAATACACAAATACCCAGAGGACTGTATACAAAATATATTCCAAAAGGAATGGCTGCACACATTCAGATTGAGGGAAATAACATAGCTGAAATTATAGATTCAGCATTTCTATTAATTACTCAAGCAATTGCAAAATGCAACAAAGAAATAGATTATAACAACTTTTACTGGTGTGAAATATATACCAAGCAACGATATTCAATCCCTTTAAGTCGTGGTGAAAGAGTTGCTGTTGACTATATTTTACCAGTTAAATCAAAACAAATCACTAGACAAGAATAGGTTGCATTCAAAAACATTCAGGAATCCACCATTAAAAGTCAAATCAAATGGCTGAACTATATGAAAATCGGTATGGATCGAATGGCGAAGCTGATCAACGATCTCTTGTCCCTGGCGGAAATGGAGGATGTAAAACTGAAAAACAAACAAAGCGCCGTTCAATCTTAGTGACGAAATCAACGATGTGATCTAAGCAATGGAGACTTGTAGCAATTTTTGATATTTCGTTATAGTAGTCAATTTCGCAACCCTCAGATATGATTTTTTCAAGATGCTGTATTACGTTATCAAAAATTTCACTTGAAATGTTTGCCTCTGTCAGCCAAAACATCCTGGATGATTTCCAAATGAAAGGCGGTCCAGGCCTTTTCTTTGAAGTGTATCAGGACACTGGCCGTTAAAGCAATAAGATAAAGAAACGCAAAAACCGCCCAAAGCATGCTGCCGTCCTTAAACAGGAACTTTTGAAGTTTGCTTGAAAATAAAAATAATAGCCAAGGAATGGCTGTCACAAAGATTGGAATAATGCCCACGCCATTTTGTTCTTTGATCATACGGAGGCGGGCCAACTGGAGTGTATGGCTGTCAAGGGACTCGTAAAAATTTTTCATTTCTTTTGTTTCTTTCAGTGCTCGTATAGCATTTATATCCTGTTGTTTTCGTAACTGCAAATATATTTTATGGCCATCACCGCGAAAAGAAAACACCTTATCCCCCCTTAAAGCAAAAGATCTTAGGTTTTATTATGAACCGAAGGAGAGATGGGCAAACGCTTTCTTGTAAAAGTTTTTCGGAAAGGGGGTAACAGGTGTCCGAGCATTTTTGAGGAGGGCGGGGCACCTTTTTAAATGTAAAATAGACATCGGATTGGTTTTCAAAAAGTTTAATTATTCCTATTTTTACCATAACATATAAAAGTTTGTAAAAAGGGACTATTTGTTCCGATTTGCTGTTGTTATAATGCATTAGCAAGTTCATTCGATATGTGAGGCCAAAGGAGGGAAATGTATGAGTTCCTTTGGCCTTGGTTTTCAGGACATGGACAATACTAAGCTCATGGTTGTTGGGGGGAAAGGCGCGAATCTGGGGGAACTTTCCAAGATTGAAGGAATACGCATACCGTCTCATTAAAAAAAGGGGAAAACAGAACCTTCTTTTGATCTACTTCAACAAAAGGCAAAATGAAAAATGCCACCAATATACAACCTTAATCCGTGACAAAATTTATCTAAAATGCATCCAAAAGCTGGTGAAATCAGGTATAATACCCAAAAAAGATAAAATTAGTAGCTTCATCAAACGGGTGGTATTCAATGAAAAAGTTTATTATTGAAACGACAGATGAACGAATTACAGCACATTCGTTGGCTTTAAACGGGCCGGTTGGAATCTGATTGATGGAAACCCCTGTTTCGCTTCCTTGATGCAGTTTTCCACGCAGGCCCTATGATTGTAGAATTCCTAAATGTCTATCGGCAGCCATTCCATCGTATGAACCAAGGCCTCATGTTCCCGGATAAAATCAATGAACTGCATTTGGTCCATATCAAACAGGTCGGCTTTACGGATGACCGAAACGCTTCTTGGCTTAGCCTATGAAGTTGCCTGATCTTGAATCGTCTTTCCTCAATGACAATATTTTCATCGATGTCGAACCCGCGGAGCAGGATCAGTAAAATCTTTCTAATCTTATATCCAGGTTTATGCTTGAAGCAGCCTTATTCCCGTCGGCCGCAGCAATTATAAAAGAAGAGGCAGGTCCTGCGCCGGTTTGCTAATCCTCTAAATTTGGAATTTTGCTCATAATTTCTGCCATGGTAAAGGATAGGCAAGGGATATGGGGAGAAGTTACAGGTTCTTCTTCCTGGAAAATATTAGCAATTTCGTACTGCTTTCCTTGCAGGACATAGGCTTCCAAGATTCCTGTTCTCGGCTCCACAATCCAATATTCAGGAATCTGATAAATGGCATAGGTTTTTAATTTGTCCATTTTGTCCCGCTTGATTGTTGAGGGGGACAAGATTTCGACGACAAGATCCGGGGCCCCCTCAATCCCATGCTTCTTGACAATATCCATACGCTGTCGGTGCACAAGGATTAAATCGGGCTGCCTAACTTCATTGGAGGCTAATATGACATCAAGAGGTGCATATAAAATCAGATACTCTGACTCACAGCTTCTGGCTATCACTTTTTGCATTTCAAAGCTAAGCATCTGGTGGGTAACAGATGGTCCGGGGCTCATTAGCTCCAGTCGACCATTCACTAATTCATAACGAAGTCCATCATCTAAGGAAGCGTAATCCTCATACGTAAGATTATTTTCTAGCCAATCATGATCGGCCCCCCCTTTTTTTGCTTTATCAGACATAACGGGAACCTCCTCGCATCATGCTTTTTTGAAATAGTATACCATACTTTGAAGGGATCAAAATTACAGAAAAGAGAATGTATTTAAATTACCGAAAGAGAATCCATTTTGAAAAATCTTTTTTAAAATAAAAATGATGGAGTAAAGATTGCTGCTTATAAATGGAAAGCTGAATGAATTATGCTATTATCAAATTATCATGATAAAGAGAGGTGCTTGAATTGCTTAATATTGGCAGTCTCGTGCTTGGGCTAATTGCCTGGTTGCTTCCTGTTGTTAATCTTATGCAATATAAAAAACCTGACCATAAGAATTGGGTAGTTCTTTCGATTATGAGCATCAGTGCTTGTGCTATTTCACTATGTTTCCAGATTATCAATAACTCTCACCTGGTAAAGATTGAGGATTGGACTGCGCTTATGGACATAACGGGCAGTTTGGCGGTCATTGCATCTGTTCTTCTCATCGTTACCATCATATTAAATGCAATTACACTCATTGTATATCGTGACAGAATAGCAAAGTAAGTTTGGAACGCAGCGGAGAAAAGGTGCACATAAAGTAACGGGTATTTATTTCATTCTATAAGCCCGGTAAATTCGTAATGACTCTGTCGGTGATAAAATTGGTTTGTTCCTGTCGTTGTCAGCGCCTTATTCTGTTCTCCACAGAATTTAGCAGCATCCACTTCCTTTATAAAAGTTACGGAAAACGATTTATGATAAAACAAATTTTAAACAATAAGGGGGAAACGAACATGACAAAGAGCAATAAAAGCGAGTTGTCACCTGAACAACGTAAAGAATTACTCGAAACCTTGAAAAAACGTTTTGAGAAAAACATGAATCGCCATGAAGGACTTGAATGGGATAAAGTCCAAGCAAAGCTGGAAGCTAATACTGAAAAACGGTGGTCACTCTATGAAATGGAAAGAACCGGCGGTGAACCGGATGTTGTCGGCGAAGATGAAAAGACGGGCGAATACATTTTTTATGACTGCTCAGCGGAAAGCCCAAAAGGCCGCAGAAGCGTTTGTTACGACCGTGAAGCACTGGAATCCAGGAAAAAGCATAAACCGGAAAATAACGCGATGGATATGGCTGCTGAGATGGGCATTGAGATTTTAACGCAAGAACAATATTGGGAGCTGCAGAAACTTGGAAATTTCGATACGAAAACATCAAGCTGGGTAAAAACACCTGATCATATTAGAAAACTCGGCGGGGCCCTTTTTTGTGACCGTCGCTATGACACGGTCTTTGTGTATCACAACGGAGCAGAATCATACTATGCTGCCAGGGGCTTCCGTGGTTCTCTGAGGGTCTAAATCTGCCCGATAAAGTGTACCCCATGGGGATAGATTTGGCCACTGAAAACATACAAAATCAAGAAAAGAAAATGATTCCAACAATTTAAGAATCATTTTCTTTTTTTGAGTAATTGTATTAATTTGTACAAGTAATAGGCTCCACGAAGTTGCTGTTCAATTTGGCAGTCCATATGGGCTGCTGAATCCATTGCAATTCTTCTTGCTTCGGAAATGGGGTTCACTAAAGGTTGTGTGTCTATAATGGACATGTAAGGCAGCTGCTTACAAAAAATATTACAGGTGATGCGTACTTAAACGGATATAGGCTGGTTTATTTCACCTTGAAGATAAGTTCTTGACCGAAGTCGATTCAACTGCCAACTGAAGTCGCTGGTATGCTTGGAAAGTTGATAAATAAATAAGTTGTCCGCTTCGCTTCTTTTATTTTTTGCGGGAACTTTTTTTATGATATGATGAACACAAAAAGATACGTCTCGTGGAGGATTTATGAAAAAAGTCGCTGTCATACAGGATTTGTCATCTTTTGGGAAATGTTCATTATCGGCAGCCATTCCGGTCTTGTCGGTCATGGGTGTGCAGGCATGTCCGCTGCCGACAGCCGTATTGTCTGCGCAAACGGATTATCCAAGCTTTTTTTATGAAGACTTGACATCGAAAATGCCGTATTTCCAAGAGGAATGGCGCAAACTGAAGGTCGCTTTTGACGGAATTCATACCGGATTCGTTACCGGTAAAGAGCAAATTGATCATATTTTTTCTTTTTTGGATACATTTTATAAGGATGAAACGCTGTTGCTCGTTGATCCCGTCATGGGGGATCGCGGGGAAGCCTATAAGCTTTTTACGGATGAGCTGCTGGCCCGGATGAAAGAACTGGTAAAGTGTGCGGATGTGATAACACCGAATACGACGGAATGCTGTCTGTTGACAGGATTGTCTTATGAAAAACTTCATGCCTATTCAAATGCAGAGGATTTTATGAAAGCACTGGAGGAAGCCGGACATATTTTGCGTCAAAAAACGGGTGCCCGGGTGATTATCACGGGCGTGACTCCACCGTCAGCAGACCCGGATAACCAGGTTGTTGGAAATCTGTATTTGGATGGAGATACCACTTTTTACAGCGCCATGCCTTACAATGGGAAAAATTATTCCGGTACCGGCGACTTATTTGCTTCTGTCATTATGGGAAGCATGATGCGCGGAGACGATTTTAAAAATGCGATTCAACTGGCAGCGGAATTTCTGACAGCAGCCATTCATGATGCCAGCCTGAAGAAAATCCCGGAAGTGGAAGGAGTGAATTTTGAAAAGTATTTGGGAATGTTGTTGGGAACTTGAATCCGTGGTACATCCATTTCTTTGAACATAGGAAGGATTTTCGTAAAGCGCGGGATGGGATGAGCAATCAATGACAAAAGTATTAATTGTCGATAATGAACAGGATATTGTTTCATTCATGAAGGATTCTCTTCAAGATCACGGGTATGAAGTCTTGACTGCATACAATAAGTGAGGAGGCGCTGCAGCTCCTTGCAAGGGAACCGGAACTCATTATTCTTGATGTGATGATGGCCGGAATGGACGGGTTTGAACTCTGTTAAATGATCCGTGAACATATTGACTGTCCAATTATTTTTTTTAACGCCAGAGGAAGCGAAGAAGACCGGATTAAAGGCTTATTGGTCTGCGGCGAAGATTATTTGGTCAAACCTTTTAGCATGAGAGAGTTGCATGCACGCATTATGGCGCATTTGCGGCACGAACAAAGGAAAGCGAAAAAGCCGACAAAACAATTGTATTTCGGGCATCTTTATGATTGATTTAGACGGCTATGCCGTCATTTATCAAAATAAACAAAACGCTTTTACGACGAAGGAATTTGAATTGATCAAATTACTGGAGCTTCATGCAGGACAAATTTTTTCCCTTGAGCAGATCTATGAAAAAAATCTAGGGTACGATGCGTAGGGAGTTGTTTCAACCGTTACCGAGCATACGTTCCTTATAAAGATAATCTTTCCAATTTGATTCATGATCCGAATTTTTTAGGGATCATCGAAGAAGAGTTATTACTGCTGATGAAATATGTTGTAAAACTCGGCAATCAATCAGTACATCGAATGCACCGATTACCCGGGATCAATCGGTTTTGTCCATTCAAATTAAGGAATGGGACGTGGAAGAGGAGTATAAATAGTAACGAGAAACAAGGGTGGCTTGGGTCTAAATAACAACAGAGAAAGGATTTTTCAGATATGGAGGAAAGGATTAGAGAGCTTACGTTATTATTGCTATACTTAACATCATGGAAAGAGAATGACCTGCCTGGAGACATGAGAAGAAGTTGGAAGGGTTATCCGTTTGAGGTCCTAAATGAGCTTACGGATGAGGATTTCATTCGCGGAAGCATAAAAGCAAAGTCCGTTTATTTAACCGAATCTGGCATTAAAGAGGCGGAGAGATTAATGAAAAAGTATCTAAAGGATATCGAAAGCAATTAGGTCATCTTGGAATAACCGGGTTTATCATTATTTTCAAAACCGGTACATATGTGAAAAATACTGTAAAGGCCAAATCAATTAACAGATGAGATCCAAGATTTTTTGGACGACCTCATGCAAGAGGGCCATGCCCTTTCAATATAAGGTGATTCCATTGCTTTTGGGGTTTTGATTGCGGTACTGTCTAAAGACAAAAAGAAATAGACCTCCCTTGAACCCTGACAAGTTGGGGGGATTGGTCTATTTCTCAGAACAATAGAGCCAGCCACTCTTTGAGGGGCGACTATTGTACAAGACCGTAAGTGGCCGTACTTGCGGTCTCTTTGTACTTTAAGTACATCTTACCCTTTTTAAAACCCTTTTTATCACCGATTAAAATAAACGGTCAAAAGCAATCCAAAACTAATTGCTCTTTAAATGATTTTATCTTGCAGGGGACTTGGAATTAAGATGATGAATTCCTCCTTAAAGGCTTAAAGACTTTTTATTAATTTCTCTATTTTCTCCTTGTTTTTACCGAAAAAATCCAAGGTTTTTGTTTTCGCTGCTTCGAGGTTATCAAGGCTGGAAAAGGATTCATGAATGGCCGCCTTTCTCCCTTAATGAAACTCTGGGGTACAAAATGGAGTATCACTTGGGGAGGGGGGAGAACTGTCCAATTATCCATTTTTTTATAAATTCGGCACCCAGATTTATAAAATGTTACTAAAGGGGGAGCTGAATTAGTATTCGGCAAATTTACGAACGACTGGCAGAAGGCCCGGCATTTCAATGTCGGGATGAATGCCAGAAACATAGGTTTAAAAAAAGAAATCGGCCCTTGTTTTTATTTTTTAAATATTGTATCATTAAATTAATATAGAATGTATGTTCGGAGGTCCGGGTAAATATGGCGAAAAAGGGTCCCCGCTATGTCGTTGAACTATTTCTCAAAACGGAGATTTTTCAAGTTCATATATTAGAAAAACGCCTTGAAATCGGACGCCATATTTATAACGCCTGCAA
>NZ_JBFEGN010000121.1:0-7732 GCF_047228825.1 Siminovitchia jepli | reverse complement strand
TCATTCGACGACTATTTTTATTTCAGAACGCGAGTGGCAAACTATTGATCAAAATAAAGGTTGTTCAGTAAGCCCTATATAATTGAAATAGGAGGAGTTTAAATGAAGGTCGATCTATATACAGTAGAGAATCCAATGGTTTACAATAAAAACTTGGAGAAAAGTTTAGCGAATCTTCTTTTTACTCAAGAAATCCACGAGAAGCGTGATACCTATGAATCCGACAATAAACCGGATGAGCCTATGGCTGGTAACAATATTATTCGAAAGGCTTTTATCAACGTTGTCTTTTTTGAACGAGTTCATCAAGTGGCCTATAAGGAGGTTATGGCTGATTCTGAATTCCTTACTGCAGAAGAAGTTTCAAGTCAACTCCTTTCACAATTAGAAGAATCACTATCGACTAAGGAACAAAAAGAGTTACTTCTTGAATTAGAATCGGCGTGGGACAGTAAGTATGCCATCTTCCTTGAATATAGTTATTGCCAAGGGATTGCAGACAGCCCAATGATTCATAAGCAACTTGAGAAATATGGGATTTGGGTTGTGAAGGAAAGTGCCGAATATGATTATACATTGCCAGTATCTACCTCAATAATAGAATCATAACCGACCAAAATTGTTTCAAAAAACCTACTAAAAGTATTTCAAAATGAATTCTTAATTCATAATATACGGAGACCCTAACAACTTTTATGGGTTGTTTGGTAATGCTGTGAATCATCAACAACTAACTTTATTGAAACAGGGAAGAGAAGAGGGCAAAAAAAATTTTTGTTTCCAATCAGAAGGGTTTTCTGGTATCTTTCCAGTCATCATCGGGGTTATCCTTGCGATTCTTGCAACGTTTGTATTGAGGTTCTCCATTACTGGGGTATCAGTAATAAAATGGGATCTAATCTTTTGAGCATACAGCATATTTCTTCCCCCACGAACACTCCTAAAAACCGTTGTTTGGAGTGAAAAAACCATATAAACAGCTAAAATACAAACGACGGTTTTGAAATAAAACAATTCAAAGCCGTCGTTTTCCTTTTTTGGCAACTTTTATAGACAATGTTGTCCTGAATAATCTTAACTTTTAATGCAACGCAAGTGATTTAATTCTAAAATCGCATTTATGCTATAATAGCCACAAAATGTGATTAAATAGAGGTTAAAAATGAATGAGAATTTTAAATTGAATCAGTTATATAACGCTTATGAATGTGGAAACTTATCATTTTATAACACGGTAAAATATCAAATTGAACCAGATGAAGTAATTGAAAGATACCAAACGCTTTGTTCGGCTTTCATGTTTCCAATTGCTGGGCGTGCGATTATTACTTTAGACAATACAGAATTCGAAGCAAAACCTGGAACGATGATCTATGTTCCCCCATCAGTAATAACTGAATACGATAAGTTGTACAAAAAGAGCTGAAATATTATAAATTTTTTCAGTTGTTACTTGGCCAAAACGTTACAACTTCGTCAGATGAAGATGCAATCATGTATAAGCTAATCACATTTATCCACAAATTTTCCCAGTTTTATTTTGTACAGCGAAAGACATAGGCTGGCGGCAAATTAAACCAGACTTTTGTTAAAGAAATTTCCGGAAAGAAATGTTGTATAAAGTCCCTTTTTATAAGAGAGTATTGGAAAGTAATAAATTCTCCATTTTCTTGTAATGATTCCTTCACACTGTTTAAAATTCGGGAGGAAACATCCCGGGGTAATGAAGTAAAAGGGAGTCCGGAGAGTATATAATCAACTTTTTTTATGTTTAGCCCGGCCATATATTCTTTAATATTTTCGGCAGACCCATGTATGACAACTACACTTGAATCTTCATTATATTCTTTCTGAAGCTTTTCGAAAAAGATCTCATTGATTTCAATTAGGATTAAAAGCGTTTTTGCTTTTTTTCTCCGTATAATCTCTCTTGTAAAAGGACCTGTTCCCGGTCCCAATTCAACAATACATTCTGCTTTTTCAAGGTTAACAGCATTCACCATTTTTTTAGATAATCTGTTAGAACTAGGTGCAATTGCCCCAGTATATTTTGGATGTTTCAAATATTCTTTTAAAAATGTAATAAGTCGCAAACATATCTCCCCGCAGTCGTAAAAGATAATTATAGTTTAAATGGAATTCCTTAAAAAATATAGGGGTAGATTCTTAAGATTTTATTAATTGGAATGTACAATTCCAAAAATATACGCTCTTCGGTATGGAGTGGAACATATTGATATGAGAAAGGAAGCCGTTTTTAAGGCAGAACTTTTGTGGCCTGGGTTTGACCCATACTATTTTTCACTTCCGAAAATTATATAAATGAAGTCGTACCAAGGCTGGCAGAAGGAACGGGAATTCCAACACTTTTATAATGAGATGGCCGTAAAATGAGTCAAATCATGCGAGAATCTTAAACCGCCCCAATTTTTAGGGCGCTGCCAAGCAAGGGTGCTTTCGTATCCCAATCATCCCTTGTGTATGTAAAATGCTTGCAGGCGATCAAAAGGGGAATCCGCCATTTTGTTTCGCGTGAAATCATCGTCAAATAGAGGAAAAACCATTGTATACATCATTTTGCTTTTGGATAGTTGTATATGAGGTGGCGGGAATGAAAGATGAAATAAAAATTAGAAAACAAATCTATTTAGAGCCTAAACAGAATGAACAAATCAAATTATTATCTGCTCGACAGAATAAGACAGAAGCACAAATTATTAGAGAGGCTATAAATCATTATCTAACGGAAAATAAAAAGGAATTGGAAGATCCGATCTTGGAACTGATTGGAATGGTAAAAAATGGAATTCCTGATGGTTCTACAAACCATGACCAAGATATTTATGAAGAATGAGGATACCCATGAAACAAGATAAATTGTTTATCGATACCGGGGCTTGGATTGCACTAATACAGGAAAAAGATCAGTTTTATGAACGTGCAAGCAGCTTCTTGAAAAGTCTTGACTTCTCGGTTAAACGGGTTTCCTCAAGTTTTATACTTGGTTACGGTATCGTGCGGGGGTTTCTTATGCCAACCAGTTTCTTGGGATAATAGAAAGATCCAAACAGAATGGTACTTTAAACATCATCTTGGATCATAACGAGACATTACAATTGGCAGAACAATTGCTGAAAGATTTTCCTGACCAGAATTTGTCTTATGTTGATGCTGTCAGCATGGCCATTATGAAGACGGAACAAATACAAAAAGTCTTTGGATTTAACCGCCATTTTTATCTTTTGAAATTAGAAATAGTTCCTTGAGAAAAAATCCACCAATGACGCAAGGCTATTCCGAAAGTGTACTGGCTGGGGAACCTGATCATATTGACCCGCAATAACAATAAAAAAAGCTTTATTTAAGCTAAATGGCAATATTCAATGCAACGATTCCTGAAAATCCCTAGCTTCCGGATATGCTTTTTGCTTACGATCTGGTATAAGGAAATTTTTTATGATGAAAAACCGTTAACGCTGAAATATCCCATTTGCCGTTTAGATAGTATTTGTCAATCATGCAGGGGTGATGAAGTTGCACTTTTGTTTCCCCAATTCCGCTTGCACCTCCAGTTGCGTGAGGCTTTATAATGAGTACAAATTGTTCTGGGGGGATTTTTGATGAAAGAGCATAAGAAATATTCTGTTGGGGAGTTTGCCGAAAAAACAGGATTATCCATTCGCACGTTGCATTACTATGATGAAATTGGTTTGCTTCAACCAGAAAGGGATCCGGCGTCTGGTCACCGCATTTACAGTCATCAAGATATTTTAACTTTACAGAAAATTTTAAGTCTCAAGTTCCTTGGTTACAGCCTGGAAAATATTGCTTCAATGATGCATGAGCCGAGCTTTACTGTTGATTTAAATGAAACACTGGCCCTTCACTTGCAGGCGCTGGAAAAAGAGAAGCATCAAATTGAAAAATCAATAATTTCCATTAAGAGAGTGATTAAGCTTCTGGAGGAAGAAGTGGAGGTGGACAGTGCCGTATTATTTAGTCTCATTCATAATATGATAACGGAAAATAGGCAAAAAGAATGGATGGAACGAAATCAACTAACAGATGTCATGGAAGCAATCTACAATAAAACGGAAAACGAATTGGTTTCCTTGGATCAATCATTTATCCAATTCTCTAAAAAAGTAAAGCAATTATGTGGAAGCCCTGCAGAGGACCCAAAAGTCCAAGAAATGATCCAAACGTATCTCCAAGAATCTTTTGCGTTTTTGGGTGAGGATGTGATACACCAGCTTGCTGATGCAGATGTGGAGGAGTTGGACATTCAAGAACTGGAAAGCATGGCACCCCCTCCATTCACGGAAGAAGAGCAGAAATGGCTTAATCAAGTGATGGAATACTATATGAACCAAACAGAGCAGGAATAAAAAGTCTACCGGTTTCTTCTGTTTTAAAAAAGATTTAACTGACAGTCTCTACAGGGAAACAAACGTTCTTTGCAGAGACTGTTTTTGATATGAACCGATGACCCAATAACGTTTTATTGAAAGTCTTTTTTTTGGGGCCGACAATTTGAACGAATCAATCATCCTGGTTGTTGAAATTTAGACCTTTTTGTGGGGAACCAGATATTGATAAAGAAAAAATGGCACATATAAGGGCAATTATCACAACGCCTGAACCTATGCTGGCTGTGCTTACTACTGAACCTGTATAGCCTAGTGCCACTCCGCCAATTCCGGAACCTGCGGCAATCCCAATTTGAAGAGCAGAGTTATTAAGGCTCTGGTGAATATAAGCAGACTCGGGATCAGTATTGATAAGATAATTTTGTATAGGAGGAGCCAAAGCCCAACTTAATGCCGCCCATACCATCATCACAACAAGAAATGCAAAAAAAGAAAACGTTGAGTATGGAAGCACAAAGAGTATAATGGCAAAAGAGCTAATAACGATTAACATGCTTTTTGGTGAGCCAATCCAATCGGCGAGCGTTCCCCCAAGTGCACCGCCGCATACTGCTGCAAGCCCAAAAAGAAAATAGCATATGCTAATCCAGTGTTGATTCAAATGTAAGGTGGTTTCTAAAAAAGGTGTAAAGTATGCGTAAACGGTGTAGTGCCCTGCTAACATGAACATCATGGCTAAATGTGCACCAATAATCTTTAAATTACCAAGAGATTTAATCTGTACAGATAGTGGAAGAATTTTTTCGGCAGGAATCTCCTCCAAAAAAGTATGAATAAGGATCATAGAAATGATGGATAAGACTGCAATTCCCAGAAAAACGGAACGCCAACCAAAAGCATCGGTTATCATAATTCCGATTGGAACTCCCAGTACAAGTGATGAGCTAATTCCCATATAGATAACGCCTAATGCTTTTGCTCGATGTATTGGATCAACAATCTTTGCTGCAATGGTTAAAGAAAGTACAATAACCAAAGCCGCACTCATAGCCGTAATAATCCTGGCAATCATAATGAATGGGAAAGTTGGACTGAAATAGGTCATCACATTTCCAAGAAAAAATACGGTTAACGCTGCAAGATACAACTTTTTTCGTTCTATATTAGCAGTTAATGATAAAAGTACAGGACCAGAAATAGCATAAACGAGAGCAAAAACAGTGATGAGCTGTCCGGCGGCTTCTATCGCAACATGTAGATCCTTTGCAATGACAGGTAAGATTCCTCCTGCAATTAATTCCACCAACCCTACTGTTACAGAAGATGCTGCAAGTATAAAAACTCTAAAATTCATTAAAATCCCTCCTGCTGGAAACCCGATAGACGTATAACATTCAAAGGGAATTTAAAAGAAATAAAAAACCCGACTACAAATGATTGGGTATTTTTTGTAGTCAGGATTTAACGGTTCCTGGTAGAGACCCTCAAACCATATTATTGAGGTTATACATATTTGGGTTTCATATTCAATTGGCTGTTTTCCAATCTAGCATATCCATTATTTTTTTTCAAGCAAGGGATACAGGTGTTAAGGTGCAGCGAACGTATTAATGCTTGTTCTGAAGAGGAAATTATGTACAATCATTTTGAATTGGGCTAGTGAAGAAACACCTTCAAAAAGCAGGCATTCCCGGATCAACTAAATCCGGAGAAAGATGTAGAGGGTCACAGTATGACGGAGCGTCTGAATCCAGGATTGCAAAACAACAATTAATGCAGATGTCAATGGAGCCATCAATATCAGCAATTTTCATTTACACCTTCGTTCTCAAACTATGTTACTTGTACTGCTGAGAGGAACTTGACAATTTTTATCAGAAACTCATCGAAGGCGGACAAGCACTTATGCCTCTAGATGACTATGGGTTCAGCAAGAAGTTTGCTTGGCTAAATGATCGGTTTGGTATATCCTGGCAGCTTAATCTTCCTCAATGAACTGCTCGTTAAATGTCACTTTATACCATTACCCGCTCTATTGCTTTGCTTAGTTTGGAAGCTTCCCGGGGTTTAATTATTGGATGAATTTGTGATAAACTACACCCTAGAGGTGCACTTTTCTTTGGCAGTTTATTTATTGGAAATATCAAAGGCTGGTCCGTTTTTAAATTTAGTAATTAACTAGTTTTTAGGTGGAATGTGATAAGAATTTATTTCAAAAAATACTTATCTGGATGAGGGAGGAAGAAAATGGCTAAATTAGGTACAAGTAAAAAACCGGCAATTGTGCGTGTTGCTACTGAAGAAAAAGCAAATGAAGTTTATAAACTTTGTGACAGTAATGGCTGGGAGGTCATCATCGGGATTGAACCAGACAAGCCTGAAGATCTGTCTGATGTACAAAGATTGTTAGGCGTAAAGGTTGAAAACACTAAAACAATTGTAAATGAAGTTCAAATCGGCAGAAATGACCCTTGTCTGTGTGGAAGTGGAAAAAAATATAAAAGATGTTGCGGGAAATGATACATCAGATGCAAGGCAGGTACATCGTTTGATGTTAATAACTCCGGAATAGGATGACATGCTTTTATGGGCAGAAAAAGAAACGGTTGCCGAAAATTGGAGCCGGAGTATTTTGGCGAAACGGAGAATAAATCGTAATTTGTCGAAAACTATCGGGAATCGTTTTCCATAAAGGGGCTGTCTAAAAAGACAAATCCTATAAAATTTAAAAATCCCAAGAATACTGTTACATCAACATTTTTGAACAGAAAAAGGGGCGTCCAAAAGTCGAAAAACCGGCTTTTCGGACAGCCCCTTTAGTTATTTTTTTCGTTTGAGTAATTCAATCAATTTGTATAAATAATGCATGCCGCGAAGCTGCTGTTCAATTTGATAATCCATATAGGCCAATGAATCCATCGTAATTTGCCGCGCTTGTTCAAGGCTATGCCGACTTGTAGATGCAGGAAATACCGTTATTATGGTGGAGCATAATAGCCAAATGATCAGTGCGGCAGACTGGATTGTCGATTTAGGTCCTGAAGGAGGAACAGAGGGCGGTCAAATCTTAGCTGAAGGAACACCGGATACAATAATGAAAAATAAAAAATCTTATACAGGACAGTATTTATAACCTCGTTCACAAAAATGGAGAGTATTTCGGGAAAATTGCTAGTATTTCGTCGGAAGTTGATAGTATTATGGAAATTTGGCCAGTATTGCCGTCTAGAAAGATCTTTAGGCGGAGCCATCGGCCGAGTATTCGATCTGTTTTCATTCAATTCAAAGCTAATTGCGATGTCTCGTAAATCCAAACAGTCCAAGGGCTAGAACGAAGGCATAAAAAAATTTTCCCCCAACAA
>NZ_JBFEGN010000120.1:0-7761 GCF_047228825.1 Siminovitchia jepli | reverse complement strand
ACAGCACTTTAAAGGGTAAAGTTACTGAGTGGATTTTAACCACTTAGATTGTGTAACTGCGGGGCACACAGAAAAAAAGGCCGGGAGGCCTTCCTATTGATTATCATTGTTCAGCAACAATCAAAAATTCTTCCCCCAGCGCTTGCTGGAGTGAGCTGTATGTATCAATTTTGCTGAAATTCAATCCGAGCTGGATCGCTGTCTGAGCGATCTCAGGCCGAATTCCCGTTATTCTCGTTTGAATACCCAATAGATCAAGAATACGCGTCATATCGTATAATTGGTGAGCGACCATCGTATCGATGATGGTTACTCCTGACAAGTCAATGTACAAGCGGGCAATTCCGATATCCACACATTTTTTTGGAACAATTTCCGCGATCTTTTTTGCCCGGTATGTATCAATATCTCCTATTAATGGAAGCACACCCGTCTCCGAATTAATTTTAATGACCGGCGAACTCAGCTCGTCGATCAAATCAAGCTGTGCCGATAGTCTATTTGTCATTAATTTAAAATACATTTCGGAAAACTCGACATATAATTCATCAAATGCTAAATGAATGATCTTTCCCCATCTATGCAAATCATCCTTTGTTACCTCTTCATTTCTTATGGAAGTAAATTTTTTCACAAATGACCAGTAAATATCTCTTACTTTACTGAGTGCCCCCAGTACTTCGTGAATGGGCGTATTGCTTTGGATCCGGCTTTCGGCAACGATGCGGGCCCATTTGTCCTTGCTTTCCTCAAACTGTTTTTTATCCTCCAATAAACTGCATGCAACAGTCAAATTGGTTAAACGGTTTTGTTCCCTGAGAGTGTTTTCCATTCTTTCACCCGCATCTACCGAATAAATGGAACCTTCCTCCTTTATTCTAAGACCGAACCACTCATCGGATATAGCATCCAGATGATCAATTAAATATCCATACAACTCTATATCGATGTCGCCCATCTGGTAACCTCCTTTTATCAATATCTTATTATCTCTTATTATAGCATATGAAAAAAATGGAAATAGCCGTAAAAATGGCATGCATTACCATGAAAGTGTTCTCGATTTTTCCGGAACATTTAGCCTAAATTACGTGCTAAAAAACTTTTACTGTCTTCCCCTGAAACGAACCCCGGATGGGGATTTCTGTAAATAAAAAGATCCAAGAAATAACTTCCTTTTGTTGGCACCGGGAAGCCTTCAATTTGGACAGATGGAGAAGTTTGCGCCATCATTTAACAGCTTTAATAGCGAGTTTAAAAAAATGGAAAAAGGACAAATACATTTATAATTTGATTGGAATGGGAAAAAGCTCCCTGGGTCTCCGGAATTCACCGTTTATTTAATGGACGGCTGTCCTTTTTCATTCAATAAGTAACGCAGTTTTCTCATACTAATTTTTAATCGCTTTGCAGCGTCCTGCCGATCTCCGATAGTCTCCTTCAATACTTTTAATACGAAAGCCCTGCCCACCTCACGCTCAAGGTCTTTAACTTTCCTTAATAAGTATTCCATGTCGACTATTTCCTTTTTATTCCAAATATGAAGCATTTCCTCTGTCCAGCGGTTTATATACGCTTCAAAATCTTCTTCCTTTTGTTTTGTTATTCGTCCTATGGGAACCTGTGTTGACCTTAATTTTTCCGGCAAAAATGCAGGCGTAATCATATTTGTTCCGTCGTCCAAAAGGGTTGCGGCACGTTTGATGACATTGGATAGTTCCCGAACATTCCCGGGCCAGTCATATTGTTCCATCATGTGAATCGTTGCTTCACTTAATTGTGCCGCTGAACCCATTTTTTCCAGTAAATGATTGGCAATGAAACGAATATCCTCTTTTCTTTCCCTTAGAGGCGGAATAACTAATTTCACGACATCCAGACGATACAATAAATCTTCCCGAAAGGCTTTATTTTTGACGGCTTCACTTAAATCCACATTGGTGGCAGATATGATTCTCGTATTTGTTTTTTGAATAGTTTCGCCTCCGACCCTTATATACTCCCCTGTTTCAAGTACACGCAATAACTTGACTTGGGTTGACATAGAAGCTTCTCCGACCTCATCCAAAAACAGTGTGCCCTTGCCTGCAATTTCAAAGACACCTTTCTTTTCCTTCGCGGCTCCCGTAAACGCTCCCTTTTCATGTCCGAATAATTCGCTTTCCAATAACGTATCAGGCAGGGCACCACAATTTATTCCGATAAATGGCTGTCCGTTCCGTTCGCTTGCGTAATGGATAAAATGGGCAAACAGCTCTTTTCCCGTACCAGTTTCACCTTGAAGCAAAACATTGATGTTCTTTTTTGAAATTTTATATGCAAGGGTCAATAAACGATTCATTCTTTCATTTTTTTCCGTAATGATGCCGCTCATTTTTGCAAGCCTTTTAATCTCATTTTGCGCGGCCGCCATTTTGTTTTCCAATAAATGACCGACCATTTTTTCCAGTTCATTAATATCATCAAAAGGCTTTTCAATATAATCGCTTGCCCCGAGCTTAATGGCTTCGACCGCTACCTTTACTGTACTATAACCGGTCATGACAATGGTCCGGCATGCCGGCATCTCTTTGGTAATAACCTTTAAAATATCCAGTCCGTTTGAATCGGGAAGTTTTACATCAATCATTGCCAAGTCGTACTCACTTTCGGCAAGCAAATGGCGAAAATCTTTGCCGCTGTGCGCCACATCCACTTCAAAGCCCTTTTCTTTAAACAAGAAACTTAAAAAATTCCCAACTTCACGTTCATCATCTATAATTAAGATTCTTGCCATTGTATTCCCGCCCTTTATATTTCATCTTGATTTACAGGCAACATAAGGGTAAATTCACTCCCCTTGCCCGGCTCGCTTTTAACGCTGATGGTTCCGCCATGTGCCTGAGCAATTCCAAGGCTAACCGAAAGTCCCAGGCCAGTACCCTTTACTGCTTCTTTTGTCGTATAAAATGGATGAAAAATTTCCTTTAGATCTTTTTGGCTGATTCCGACGCCATTGTCGATGACGGAAAGACATATCAAATCCGGGCCGTTCTCCGTCCGAATAATGATTTCCTTGTCATTCGTACCCGCTTCATCCAATGCATCTTTTGCATTTAACAGCAAATTAAGAACAATTTGTTCCAGCTGCTGAAGACTGCCTTCGATATGCGGAATATCGCCATCCAAATCCACCTTCAACGAAATATGATTTTGGCGGATTTGATAACCGATCAGGCTCAATACTTGTTCAACCGCTTCGTTAATGGAGCAGGTTTCGAATAAATACTCATCCTGCCTGGAAAACGTAAGCAAGTTACGGATAATGTTCTGGCATCGTTTACTGCACTTAAATACATCTTCCAAAAGACCGTATACAGGATCACCGGCATTAAATCTCCGCATTATTAGTTGTGTGTTGCCGAGGATGGCCGTTAAGGGATTATTCAATTCATGCGCAACTCCTGCGGCCATCTCCCCAATTGCAGCCAATTTTCCGGACTGGAGCATCCTTGCTTCAAATTGCCGCTTTTCAGTCACATCTTTCATATAAGCAATGATCCCGTACATCACTTTCTTTTCATTAAAAATGGGGTATGTATGCACTTCGCAAATATATTGACCGAACAGCTTGATCTCCCGATAAGCCGTTTTCTTTGTGGTTACACTTTCATTAAAAGGGCTGTCCTCAGCCGGCTGGTTCCCATACAACAAGTCATTGAACGATTTTTCCACCATCTCTTTTTCGCTAAGGCGGAAAAAAGAATATGCCGCTCCATTGCACCGCAATATGTTTCCATTTAACCCGACCAGCATAATCGGATCTACAACAGCCAGAAATGTCTGCTCCCATTCCTTCTTGCTATTCAACACCTCATTGTACAATCGGACATTTTCAATACAGACTGCAATCTGGTCAGCCAGTTGCTGTAAAAAAGTATGATCTTCCTCTTCAAGAGTTGTTTTCTGTCCGCTTCCTAAACTTAAAACGCCGATAACATGTCCCTTGCCATAAAGCGGGAGGGCCAAAACTTGGGCTAATTTGAATTTCTCAAACGTTTCCTTTTCCGTAAAATCTCCTTTTTCAATTTCCTCCAGAGAATAATGCTGGAATGAACCGGATTCTATCACTTGCCAATAAAGAGATTTTTCCCTCGGAATGGAACTGCCGATCGCCAAATGTGAATAGCACTGCGGATATACATTTGTTAAGGTGAGCAATCCGTTTTGATACATTGACAAGCTAATTCTTTTAAAAGGAAAAATTTTTTGCAGCTTGCCCAATGTATTTTCCAGGATTTCATCGATCGTCATATCGATGTTAAAACTTCTCATAACCTCGTTGATGATTTCAAGTTGTGTATTTTTCTTTTGCATTTCATCAATCGTCTTTTTTAATTCTGTGTAATAGTTGATTTTTGATGACGTAACACCGACAAGCCGTTCAATCATTTGCTGTCTGTCCTGCATCTGGGTGTCCTCCTAAAGTGCAAGCTTAATAAGTCTTTCTACATCTGCAACTGTAATGTCTCGGGGATTTGTAATCATGCAGGCATCTTCAACAGCAACTTGGCCGATAATTGCTGCATCTTCTTCAGTTAACCCCATCTCTGACAATCTTTGCGGGGCCCCTATTTCAAGCGATAATTCTTTTACATAATCAATTGCTTTCCTCCCTGCACGGCCGGGGGACATTCCGTCAATGCTTTCGCCAAACAGTTCTGCCATCTGCATGAATTTTTTAGGTGTAGCGATATAGTTGAATTCCATGACATATGGAAGCAAAATCGCGTTTACCTCTCCGTGGGGTAGTTGAAAACGTCCCCCTATGGCATGGCTCATCGCATGAACCGCCCCAAGAATGGCATTCGAAAAGGCCAACCCGGCCTGGACACTGGCCATCGCCATTTTTGCCTTCGCCTCCTTATTCATTCTCGAAGCGACAGACGGACGCAAATACTCGGCTACGAGTGCAATTGCACTTTTTGCCTGGACGTCCGTTAACGGAGTTGCCGCAATGCTCACGAAAGATTCAATTCCATGGGCAAGCACATCCAGGCCTGTCGTTGCAGTTAAATGCGGGCTTTTCGTCGTTAATGTTTCAGGATCTATAATCGCAATATCAGGGACTAGTGATTTTGAAATAATGGTCATTTTTTTCTTTTTCTCTGAATCTATGATAATTGAAAATTGGGACACTTCCGATCCTGAACCGGCAGTAGTCGCCACCATCACCTGGGGAGGAAGCGGGAAAGTTATTTTATCCACTCCTTCATAATCGCGTATTTCCCCGCCGTTCGTTGCCAAAACAGCAACACCTTTTGCCACGTCAATGGCGCTTCCTCCTCCAACTCCTACAATGGCATCACACTCCTCCTCCAAATATTTTTGGGCGCCTTTTTCCACCTCGTAATCTTTCGGGTTGGTTGTCACTTCAGAAAAGATCACGTACGGCAGCTTCGCTTCAGAACAGCTGCCAATTACTTTCTCAAACCAATCAGCAGCCATCACTCCCGGATCGGTAACGATAAACACTTTCCTTGCACCCAGCCTGGCACAGCTTTCACCCACTTGGCTAATGGAACCGCTGCCAAAAATAAGCTCCGGCATGACAAACTTGTTGACCTTCATCCCTATCATCCCCCCGCTTTCTTTTTTTTATTATAACATCTCTGTTGCGCTTTTTTAGGTACTGATCGACTAGTGGGGAAAGATTGTGTGTTCGAAGGTTTATCCATCCGGATGCTTATTTCCCCTGTTTGCTTGACGATGGAAGGGCAAGCGCTGCATAATGCAAAATGTGCCAATCTATTCAAATATCTTGCCACTCTCCCAGTATACCTTCTTCAATAAAATGAAAAAGGGGGACCGATAACCCCCTGAAATTCCCTGCAAGCCCGCTCGGCAATAATTTACTTAAACCAGCCCTTCTCTTTGAATCTGGAAATCGCCTCAATCCGGTTGCCAACACCGAGCTTTTCTAGAATCGAAGATATATAGTTCCGGACGGTGCCCGGAGTCAAGTAAAGTTTCTTTGCAATCTCTTTCGTTGTTTTCCCTTCGGCAACAAGGGCAAGCACTTCGCTTTCCCGCTCCGTCAGCGGATTTTCCATCTCGTCTCCGTCACCGTAAGCGATGTCTATTAGTTCAGGGGCATACATGCGCCTTCCATCCATAATCAGCCGAATGGCAGATACCAGCTCTTCAATGGGGCTGTCTTTCAACAAATATCCGCGCACTCCCGCTTTTCGGGCGCGCTCAAAGTAGCCCGCCCGTGCAAAAGTGGTTAAAATAATGATTTTGCAGGGGCTGCCTTTCAACTCATCGGCTGCTTCCAACCCTGTTTTCACCGGCATCTCGATATCCATGATACATACATCCGGCTCCAGTTCTCTCACCAGTTCAACTGCCTCTTCCCCATTTTTTGCCTGGCCAACGACCTCCATGTCCTCTTCTATATTCAACAAGGAACCGAGTGCACCAAGCATCATTCCCTGGTCTTCGGCGATAACAACACGAATCACATTAATCAGCCTCCTTCACAATATGCTTCAAAACAACAGGAACCCGGATCGTCAACTTTGTGCCTTTGCCTTCCTCAACTTGAAGGGTCCCATTGACAAATTCAAGCCTTTCCCGCATTCCTCTTAAACCGTTTCCGCTCTGTGTATTTCCTTCATGTGCGATACCCATTCCATTATCCTCTATACTGATGACATATTCATTCGGCAATTGTTCGAAGGTAATCCAGCATGACGTTCCTTGGCTATGTTTCACAACATTTGTGACAGCTTCCTTCAGGCACATGCTTAATACATTCTCAACAATCCCGGGAAGTTGATGGAAGGAAGGATCGCCGGCAATGGTCAAGTCTATTTCAGCAGCTTTAAACATCTGCTTCGTCCTGACCAGCTCATCCTTCAACTTTGTTGCCCGGATGTCAGCGACAAGTTCTCTTACTTCCCTAAGTGCCGCACTGGCAGTCTGCCTGATATCCTTCAGTTCTTTTTGGGCGGAATGGGGGTCATGAAATATCAGCTTGCCCGCCAAATCACTTTTCAGGCCAATCATCGATAACTTTTGCCCCAAAATATCATGCAAATCCCGGGAAATGCGCTCCCTTTCCTCCAAGATCACCAGCTCGGAAATCCGCTCGTTGGCGTCCTCCAATTGATCCTCCAAATTCATGTTTTTATTTCGGTAATATAAATTGAACGGCAGCAGTACCGTCCCAAGGACAGAAATGAGAATAAAATGAAATTGCGGGAGAAACAAATCAATCTCGATAAAAAAGCCTGCCACGATAGCGCCGACAGTAAATGCAATATGAAGCCCGTACATAATGAAAAAACCGACCGGATTTCGGATATTGCCAATGAAAAAAGCCGTAAATATAGATAAATATACATATCCAAACAACAGCGTCATCAAAACATTGATCACAATTTCAAAACTGATCCACATATAAACAAGACCGCTTTTGGATCTATAGGAAAACCGGTAGGATACAAAATACAATAATAACAACGATATACCGATGGAGATTTCAATCGGTGACGAGGATCTGAATATAAAAAAGAACGGAAAAAAGCAAAAAATAACCCACGCATAAATACTGATCCAGGGATTTTTCGGAAAAATGCTATACCAACTGCTCTGCATATCAAATCACCGCCTGTCTGATTGACTTATTATACCATGAATATAGTAGAGTAGGAGGAGGGCTTTCACCCTCCGACCCCTCGTCAAACCGGACGTGCGGATTTCCCGCATCCGGCTTTC